>NZ_JBTHHH010000010.1:0-38494 GCF_054353815.1 Mycoplasma sp. AC1221
ATAAAAATTGGTCTGTTTTTCTGTTGGTATAAAAAATCATTAAAAGTTTAAATTAATAAATATTATTCAAGCCAACTTGAACAAATATATTTAGGTTTAAAAGCAAATTTAGATGTTAAAAAATATACAAAAAATATTTTTAATGGTTTTCAAATGCAACAGATAAGACTTGGTTTACAAAAAGATTATATATTAGATAAGGTATATTTATATATAGATCCAAAATACGATTGAAAACAAATGCAAGAGATAAGAAAAGGACTAGAGTTATCGTTGGATGTGAAATTATACCTAGATTCAAAATTATCATATTATCAAATGCAACAAATTAGAAATACATTACTCGAAGATAAAAAGAAGGTTATTAGCGATGATGTAAAAGAAAAAGGACTAGATAGTGAATATATGAACGAGTTGAATATACCATATTTTGATGCGATTTTGGATGAAGTTCACAAACGAAAGCAAAACACATCTGAGAGCAGTAGTCACATGGAAATTGTAAACATCAAGCATAAGGTTGCTAAGGCAGATGAAATAAATTCGCAGCTACATTTATTTAATGAGCAGCAACAAGAACAAATCAAACTAGGAATACATGTAGATATAAATGTATATTCATATTTGGACCCAAAATTATCAGCCAATCAGATGCAAGAGATAAGATATCATTTACTAGAAGAAAAAGTATATCAAATGAATTTAGATTTAAAAGAAAATGGTATATATAGCCAATACTTTGATTATACATATAAAAATGTTTTCAATCAATTTAATGAATTAAAAGAGTTATATAGTGATGAAAAATCAGATGTAAAAGAGAATGTGATGTAAGTGTGATATGTTTTAGCAGATAAATGTATACTGTTTAACAAAATAATAAAGTCACTAACCATAAAGAACATAATATGGCTTTATAGGCACTATTTTGTGGGTATAAAAAGTTGTCTACACAAAGTGTATAGACAACTTTTATAACTCTGAATTAGAATTTGGTAGTTTTTCAAAATGATTATCTAATTTATCAAAGATAAATGTATCAATATTTGAGTTTTTATCTTTTTTGATGGCTTTATAGTATCCATATACATCGAATAAATATCATTTTTTATCTTCTTGATTATAAAATTCTACTCAGTATGTAAGTTTCTTAGAATCTGTATTTATTTTATATCCTAAAACAGATTGAGTTTTATATATTTTATTTAAAAATAAGAGTTTAGCGAATAAATCAGCTAATGAATATTGTGATGTTTTAGATTCTGCAAAACTTTTATCGATTAGTTTGTAAATATTACCCAAATCAAATTTAACAACTTCAAAGTTTAAAAAGTCATTAATAGTTTTTGTCGCTTGTGTCTTTGTAGTAGCATTAAGATCAGGATTTCGCAATGCTTCAGATGCTTTTTTAACAGCCGGCAGAGTTTTTTCAAAATAATCTATAACAATTTTATAAACATCAACTTTTTTATTGGTATTTTTTACAAACAATTCTGCAGCTTTTAATGCAGAAATTTTTTCATCCAACTTCTTTGTGTCATTATCATTTTGAAGTTGTTTGATTTCTTGTTGTAGTTTTTCAATATTCTCTTGCGTTTTTTTAATTGTTTCAAGAGTTTCGGGTAAGGTATTAATGTATGAATGATAAGTTTTATAATAAAGCATATCAATGTGATTTTGGATAAATTCTTTTGGTTTTGATAAAAATTCACTTTGTTCTGATTCACTGAGTTTTTCAGTAAAGACTTTATATTCATCGTTTTTATTTTCTTTTGTATCAGATGTTGCAGATGGTGAAATTCCAAAAATTAAGTAAGTAGGACCAAATCCACGAGTAATTCCGTGAATTTCATCTTCCAAGTTTGCAGGAAGTGATTCATCAGTTTCAATGCGATAATTAGGATATAATTTATAAAACACATTTCAAATGTTTTTTAAAGTATTTTTAGCATCTATTTTAGTATAATCAATTTTTGAATCAAGAATCTTATTTTTTTGTAGAGTTAAATTAACTAAATTAGTATCAATGGTGTTTCCACGGATGTTATTTGCAAAATCAATTTTAAATGAAATGTCAGCATTATTATAAGTTAAAAGTTTATTCACAGGTTTAAATGCTTCTATTTGTTTCTTGTTAGCATAATCGACATAATTTATCCCAACTGCTAATGGAGTATCTTTGATGAAGTTATATACAATGCTTTTAACTTTATCTTCGGTAATAACTTTATTAAAATCATCAATTTGATAATATTCAATTTTGCTTAATGCTTGATATAAAGTTAAAATTTGTTTTTCTAAATCGATATCATCCCCTGCTTCATTTGTTCCATATTTATGGACTAATATTTGTGCAACAGAACGTTTTCCGTTGATTTTATGATATGCATCTAGTTTCTCTAAGATTTGTTTTTGTTTTGTGTGAATATCATTTAACAAAATGATATTTGAATTAATTAAGTCTTGTCCTTGTCGCTGGTATTTATGTTTTTTATTATATTGATCAAAGTTGTATTGCATCAAAAGGATACTATTTGCTAAAAAGTTGATATTATCTTGGTTAAATGCAACACCTTTACCTGCTGTTGTAATAATTGTTGGTAGGCTTGTTTTTAAAAACGAGTTATTAATAGAGACATTTAAATTTTGATATCTGATGTCTACATCTGAATATGTATATGCTAGTCAGTTTGCTGTATATAAATTATTTTCAAATTTTACTAATGCAGGAATTTTTTTGTCAGCAACTCTTTGTTTGATATTAAATCCGTTTTGTTGCACCCAATCCTTAGCATACTGAATTGTTTTATCACCTTGGTATAAACAGGACACGGCTGTTAAGGGAATAACACTTGTAGATAAGGTTGTAAAAAGGAGATATTTAATTTTTTTGTTCATATTAACTAAACATTTCTGAGTATTTTCAAGATTTAAAACCAGCATATGAAATAATTACACCGATGATAAATACCACACAAGAAAATGCTAAACCTCCTATAGAATATGCTTTAGAAAACTGAAATGCATCTATGATGCTCCGATCTAGTTCGACTTTTTTGTTTAATTCAATGATATAACCTAATTGGTGGATAAAAATTGATAATCCGATGATTGCTATCAAGGCCAATGCAGCAATAATTGTTCATATAATAATTCTGCGTTTATATGTTCTCATTTTTATCCTTTAATAGTTGAACCTTGTCTGCTGATTGCATTCATAATTCTTTTTCTAAGTAATAAATAAATAATAAACATTGGCAAGATTACAAAGATAGCAGCTGCCATTTTAATATTTTGGAGCGGAACACCAGCACTGTTATCATCGCTAAAGTCCATACCAGCATTAAATAATCAAACTGATAGCAGTTGTAATGAATTACGATCCGAAACTAAAATTGATGGTCACAAGTAAGCATTTCAAGAAGCAAGAGCGGTTAAGATAACAATAGTTAAAGTAGTAGGCATTACCATCGGAAAGGCAATTTTAAACATATATTTTATCCCACCTGCTCCATCAATTAATGATACTTCTTTAATGCGTCCTGGAATTGCTTCAAATGAGTTTTTATACATAACGGTATTAAAGATGCTAGATACAAAAGGAAGTGCAATAGCAAATAATAAACCAGTATAATTAGCCCGCATATTAGTACGAAACACCACGATATATTGTCCAGATAATAAGGCAACTTCAGGGAGCACCAATAAAGCAAGTGCTAAGAATCAAACCAAACCTTTTCCACGTCACTTTTTAAGAGCAAAAGCATATCCCATTAAAAAGGTAATGAATACTTTTAAAACAACTGATATAATAACATTTAATGCAGTAAAACCTAATGAATTTCAATAACCAGTTGCTAATGCACGATGGTAGGTATTGGCGACAACTTTTGACCAAGCAACAGTATCACCAATACCTTTGGTTCCTTGATAATATGTATTTCCTTCGGTAAAATCAGAAACAAATCGAAAATTAGTACTTAGGTTTGCAACTTCATCATCTGTCATTAATGAAATTGAAATCATAAAGAAAAATGGGAATAATATTAGAACACCAAAAAAACATAACACTAATAACTTCAAAACCGATAAAAAAATTGCTGATGCAGGATTGCTGTCGATTACTTGGGTGGTAACTTTTTCTTGGTTGCGACGGATTTTTCTATGTATTAGAAGTTGTTGAATTTTTAACTTTAACTCAAACATTTCTTTCTCCTAAATTATTTAATGATAATTGCACCATAAAAAATCCTCCACGAATAATAGATGAAAAACTTACACCTATGATAAATAACAAGATAGCTGCAGCACCTGCATTATGAAATTGCGCGCTTTTAGTCATTAAGTAAACATATAACATTAAGGTTCCACCACCGTATGAAAAGGCATCGGTTGGGTTATTATTGAATAAAGCAAGCGGAAAGACTTTTAAACCTCCGATGATACCTAATGTGATTATAAAGTTAATGGTTCCTTTAATTGATGGTAAAGTAATGCTAAAGAATTGTTTGATCCCACCACATCCATCGATAGAAGCAGATTTATAAAGGTTTTTATCTACTCCGAGCATTGCTGTGGTAAATATAAGGATGTTAAATGCTAAACCACCTCAAATCCCGTTAATAAACATTGCGATCAATGCATTGAATGTATATGGATCGGATGTGTTTAATCATGCACGAGTGGAACCGGTAATTTTGTTTAATATCCCTGCTGGAGCAAAGAATTGGATAAATACCAGTGAAACTGCAACAGCATTAGTGATATAAGGCATAAAGAATACAGTTTGTCATATTCCACGTGCATATTTACGATGTAGTTTTGCAATAATTGAAGAAATAATTAGTGAAAAGGACATCACAAATGGTAGCACGACTAAACCATATATAAATGAGTTTCTTACCCCAGTAGCAAAACGCGCATCTTTAAACACATATTCATAATTCTTTCATGTTCCTTCACCGCTTTCGGTTGTAAAAGATTGATAAATATTAATTCCCATTGGAACTAATGTAAACATTAAAATGAGTAAAAATCCAGGGAGTAGTAAAAGTAATGGGATATATAAAGGGGTACGACGTTCTAAAATTGAATGCGATAAAACGACTTTCTTTTGTGATTGTTTTTTTAGTGACCAATTAAGTAAAAACCCCATATGAATCGAGATAAAAGAGTGCAACTTACGAATTAGATATTTCATATTCTAATCTTTCTTCGGAAACTGCATCAAAGATATGCAATTTTGAAATAGGTAAATCAAAATAAATATTATCCCCGATTCGATATTCTAAATCATTATCTAATAAAAAGTTAATTCTTCCGATGTTATTAACTTCAACTATTAATTTACTTTCTTTTCCAAAGTTCTCTTGCACGATAACTTTACCTTTAAACATCGCTTCTTCGTTGTTTTTAATAATAAAGTCTTCTGAACGAACACCGATGTTTAAACTTGGATTTGACACATTTTTTATAAGTACATTTTCAAGCAATTTACCAGCAACATATACTCTGTTATCCTTATATTCTGAAGGGAATAATCCCATTTCAGGCATCCCTAAAAAACGGGCCACGAATTGGTTTTTAGGCTTATTATATAACTGCATTGGTGTTCCGAATTGTTGCACTTTTGCAGTTGACATACAAACAATAATATCTGAAATTGACATTGCTTCCTCTTGATCGTGGGTAACAAATACAGTAGTAATTCCGAGCGATTGTTGAATTTCCCGAATTCACTGACGGGTTGAAATCCGTAGTTTTGCATCAAGGTTAGAAAGAGGTTCATCCATTAATAATATTTCAGGTTTTTTAACAATTGCACGAGCAATTGAAACACGTTGTTGTTGACCTCCAGATAAACGAGTCGGTTTTTTTTGTAAAATAGGAACTATTTCAACACGTTTTGCTACTTCCATAACTTCATTATGAATTGCTTTACGTAGAGAGATTACATTTTTTGTTAATTCTTTTACTTTTTGGCGATCGCTTTCATTTAGAATGTGGGGAATAATTTTCTTACGTTCTTGTTTTATTTTATTGTCTAAATCATATCTTTTGCTTAACTCCTTAACTTGGTTAATGAAGTGTTTTTGAGCAACATATGGTAATCTTTTGCTATCATCTTTAAGTTGTTTAAAACTAAGATCTTCGGATTTTGCTAACTTATATTCTCTTTTTGTAGCTAAATAAATTTCTTTGGTTTTTGCTTTTTCCTCGGCATATTTAGCATATATTTCTTTACGTTTTAAAATATATTTATAGCGAGTGATTAAATGCAATAATTTTTTTTCTACTGAAACAATTTTTAATCGCTCATTTAATTCTAGATGGTCAAGGTTTTCAGAAACTAAATTTGCAACTGCTTGCTGTAGCAATTCTAAATGAGCTGGGATGTCTTCAGGTTTTAATGGTTTAAAATGTAGCAGTTTAAAATCCATATTAGCTAAAATTTCGGCTTTTTTAAGGTCTTCTAATAAGTTGTTACTTTTTTGAGATAGGTATTTGTCTTTAATTTCTTGTTTTTTAGTTTTAGTATCAAGATCCACTTGCTTATTAGTTTTCAAGACATTTTTAGTTAAAAGGGAAATTTCAGATGTTTCATGTGAAACGGCAAGTTTATAATCAGTATGAGCTTTTTCAAGATTTTCAATCATACGAGCATATGCTTCGTTGAATTTGTGCTGTAAATTATAAGATAAAAGTAATCAGTCATCAAAAGCTTGTCTTAATGAATTTGTTTCATTTTTACTTGCACCAAGCGCATTTAGATATAAAATTCTAATTTCATTTTGTGCTTGTTGCTTTTTTAACATTGTACGAAACTGTCAATCATAATCATTTTTTAATGGAAAAGCAATGTTAGCATAAACACTTAAATGTGGATATAAAGCATAGTTTTGAAAGACAAATCCGATTTTGCGACGTTGTGGAGTAAAATCGGTAACATCTTTTCCTTTAAATAAAATTTTTCCTGATGTTACTGTTAATAAACCAGCAATAGCATTTAATGTAGTAGTTTTTCCAGAACCAGATGGGCCTAATAAAGTTACTAATTTACCATCTGGGATTTTAAAACTAACATTATCGACAGCTAAGGTTTCACCAAAATCGATATTTAAGTTTTTCAACTCAATTGCAGGAACTGAATCTAGGTTTTTTTCTCGAAATTCATCTCGGTATTTTTGAATTTTCATTAAATCTGAATCGGTGATATTAATAGACTGAGTTTTAAGTTTATGAATTAACTTCTTCAGTAATAACATAAATTCCTTTCGTTATTTTTGATTAGTATATGTTTTAACTTTATTAGATGCATCACCAGGTTCACTGGAATAAAATGGAGCATATGAATTAGGTCGTTTGCTTAAATATACATATAATGAAACTTGATCAGGGGTGTCAAAATATTTAAAGAATCCATTTTGTTCTGCTACAGCTTGGTCAGCTGCTTGTGCCATCTTTGGATAAATATTATATATAAAGTCATCTGTTTTTGCTTGTTTAAAATCCACACTTCAAGCCGCTTCAGAAAGTGGAAGGGTTAAACCAGCACGAATAATTTCAACACCATAACTATATTTATATTTACTATAATTATTTATATGTTGACTTGAATCATTGCTACCAAAGATAATATCTGCTACATTTCTACCATATGTATCTTTTCCGCTTGGAAAGGCAACTAAAACATCATCTTTATATTTATTGAAAATTTTTTCAGCAAATTCAGTTGACTTATAAGCAAAATGTGATTCAAAAGGACTAGCAGTTTTATAATTTTTTCCACCACCTATTCCTTTTTCAGGGGTATCAATTCCACGTAATCTTATTTTATATTGCTCGCCTATTTTAAATTCAGCATTACCTATTATTTTAGCTTCTAGTGGCTCAATGGTAAATGTGTCACCATCTGAATCAGAAACAAGTTTAGCACGTAATATTTTATTTTTAAAGCGTTCTTGATTAAAATCAATTCCTAATGGGACAAAGTTTTTTTCATCTGTATCAACTTTCATATCCTTAATAGGGACATCAAAACTAAATGGTTTTTCAATATTAACTACAGATACTCAATCAACAGGATGATTTTGATAAAACATTTGATATCCTAAGGTTATTTTGTCTTTTATGCTTTTAGAATCTCATTGCGATAGAGGATTATTTTGTCCAGGTTCTTTCAGTTTGTCATCTAAATTAAGTGATACACTAGCATATAAAAACTTAAATACAACATATTTATCAAAAAACTTCATACGAACTAGTTTTGGATAACTACTCTTAGCATCATCGATTCTTAATACAGCTTTTTGTGGTTGTAAAAAAGTCAAATGGATTTGTTGTTTAAACTGATTTTGTATTGATGATGCGATTTTTTCTTTTATCTTATCAATATCATTATAAAATGAAGTTCTTTTTAATGTATTGTTTAGAACTTCTGGTGTGGTTGTGATGTTATAATGATAGTCTTTTTTATCTTCTGTAAAAATAAGTGGATATTTTGAAACAGAAGCATCAACTTTATATTCAAGTATAGGGAGTTTTTCGTCATTAGCAGGATCATATTTAGAACAAGCTACTGCAGCAACTAAACTACTTGCTGATAAAGTTGGTAAAGCAATCATTTTTATTAATTTAGTAAACTTAGACATATTTTCCTTTCATTAAAATATAACTTGCCTAAGCAAATTATATTTATAATATTAACTTACTCCGATTGTGATAGCATCAACAAATTTGGTGAAATTGAATTTTTCTTGACTTGGATTATTGAAATTGTATTGATCAATGGATTGTTTTCATGCATTTTTGATTTGTTCTCTAAATGTATCAGAGAATGTTCCAGCAGGTTCTTCAAATGTATGGATTTCATCTGGTTTATTAATTGCTTCTTTTGCTTCCGCTAACACAACTTGAAGATATTTATTTGTACCACTCTTAGTTTTAGCAAATTTATCAGGATCTAAATTAACTAAGTCATTTGTTCCTGAAATATAAGACATTCCTTGTTCTAAGGTTCTTAAAGGTGTGTTGGTAATAGTATTTTTATCAACTTTAAAGTCAAAGGTTTTTGTAGTAGTAATCAATCATTTTACAAAAGCACGAGTTGCATCTTCATCAATATCATTTGATTTAACACCCATCAATGAAGGTCCTTGAAGGTATAAAACATTTTTATCGGTTGACTTTGCAGATCATTTTTTAGGTGTTGGTAGAGCAAATAATTCATCTTCGGAAAGAACATCAGTAGCTTTTAATATACGTTTGTGCAATCCAACTTCATTTAAAGCATTAGTAAATTTATTGTCTGTATCATCAATATTTTTTTCATAATCTTCATATTCTGTTGTATCCATTTTTAGAACATCTTTTAATATTACGAACGCAAATGAATCACCTGATGAATTCTTCATATCAATAATTTCAACTTTAGAATCTGTTTTATCTTTTAACATATCTTTAGCTTTTTGGATAAAATTAGTATTTTTTTGATTATCTTTTAATGAAACAATATAACCTAAGTTTTTACCACTTGTTTTAAGATTTTCAATTTTAGTTTTATTTTCATCATCAGCAGGAAGTAAATCATATTTTCCGATTGAAATATCATTACCTTTATCATCTTTTGGTATAGAAGATCATACAAAATTTTTAAAACCACCATAAACAGCTAGAATATTTGATTTGTATTTATTATATAATTCTTCAATTGCAGATGTACTTCCATCTCTATTTTTTTTAAATGTAGGATTTTGGATAAAAGTAAATGTGTTAGATTTTGATGGTTCAAATGAGAAGTTACCACTTTTATCATCAATTTCAGTTGCACCATCATTTTTAATATCTTTATAATTTTTTGAATATCCTGCAGTTGAACCGATTGAAAATGCGATTTTATGTTTAATTTGATCAGTTGATGAATATTGTCCACCCGGAAAACCATAAATTGCTTTAGTTTCAAATCCCTCAGTAAATTTATCTCAAATTTGTTGTGATACAGTATATGCATCACTACCTTTGCTTTTTAAAGCATTATATTGAATTACGGTTTTATCATTTTGACGAATCGCTGTTGAAATCATTTTTGAGTAATCAGCACCTAAGCTAGAAAATAATGCTGAATCATAAACTCCAACCATATCATCGATTCCGAAAACATGTAATGATGTATCATTTGTCTTTGCTGAGTTTGTAAATAAACTTTGCATAGTTTTTGAGAAATTAATAATTCCTGTGTATGTTCCGAATAAATCATCCTTAGTTATAGTTTTATTTGGATCTAAATATCCTGCATTTTTCAGGATATCTTGTACATTGGCAACAGGAGTTCCTCAAATTGCTGTAACGCTATTGCGATCAGCATGTGATTTATCAATAATGTCATTGAATTCATCACTAATTTTTACACCCTTAGCTTTCATTTCATCTAAAAAGTATCCTAAAACAGGTGCATTAATTGATAAAACATTTGAACTTTTGAATAATGGAAGAATGTATGTTCCTGGTTTGGTAATATTTTCAGTTGTATAGTTTGCATTAACGAAACTTTTAGCAAAATCATCTAAATCAGTATTTAAAGATTTATCTTGTGAATTGAAATTTAATAATAAATTTTCTCCATTGCTGTTTAAAACTGAAGCAATTACAGGATAACCGATTAATAAATTATAATAATCTTGTTGTTCTTCTTTTTTTAATCCGTGTATAGCTGCAATTTGTTTTCCAACATTTTGCACCCCGTCTGGATAACTGTTTCCATAGTTATCTACCTTAACTATTTCAGCAGCAGCAGAGATTCCTAATTCATTTAGTTTTGCTTCTTTTTGTTCGTCGGTTGCGTTTTTATTATCATTTACGAATTTTTGATATTTGCTAACTAAATCATTATATACATCAACAATAGCTCTAATTGTATTACCTTGAACACCACTTTGAGAAAAGGTAATTCCTAATTTAATATATCTATTCCCGTTGGAATCTTTCTTTTCTTTTTGACCATGACTTCTATTGTTTTTATCATTTTGAGCATTTTGAATCCGATCTTCTTGTGTCGCAGTTTCTAAGTCGCTTTTGATAACTAATGAACCTGGGTTACCTGGATTTCCTGGTGTAGTCGCACTACCTCCACCAGTATTATTTCCTTCACCACTTGAAGATTTACCACCTCCACATGCAGCAGCAAGTGCTACTGTGGTGCTACCCACTAAACCTGATAAGGTTAGTAAATATTTTTTTAACTTCTTTGACATATTATGTATATCTCCTAAATTATTTATTTATGTTATATAGAGCAGAAATTTTATTTCTGTATAAATTATATATTATTTTCTATAGTAAGTTTTAATATGCTTATTTTATAAGGTTATTTAATAATCTTTTGCTAAGAAGTGAAAATTCATTTCATATTTTTTTCATAAGTAACAAAAAGAACCAATATGGTTCTAACGATTTATTGACAATTGATAAATAACATTAACAGCCTTGGACATCTTTGATAAAGTTTGTAGTTCTTTAGCAAACTCAGGATTTTTAATGAATTTATCAAATTCGTTAAAATTGCTTCAACGTTCAATTACTAAAATTTTATCATCTGCTTGTATTCCGTATTCAAAAGATAAATTAGTTTCTTGCATACGTGTTTTTTGTGTAAAAACATATAAATAATCAATAAAACCCTTCATTTTTTCAGGATTAATTATATATTGTGTAGCTTTTGTGTAAATCATTTAGTTTCCTTTTTTGATGCGATTAAATAAAATAAAATGTGATTTAGGGATGATGTTATCAAATTTATGAAAATTAATTATTTGTTGAAAATCAAAACCAGATATGCATAAAGCATCTGCAACTTCTGAAACTTTTTTAGGTAGTAAAATAGATAAATATGTTGAAACAGCATAAATTCCATTTAATAATACTAATAAAATATCTTCCAATCTGATTAAATCATTTGTCAGTGTTCAAGGTTTAGTTACATCAATATATTTGTTTAAATTATCTGATAAATTTGTTGCAATTGCAAATGCTTTATGGATTTGATAGCGATCAAATTCATAACAAAAACTTTCTTTTGATTCTTTAATTTGTTCAAGCATTTGTAAGTCTTCGTTTAAATATTCATTTGTTTTTAAAGGTCTGTTAAAACTATTTGAAATCATCTTTAAGGTGCGTGATACTAAATTACCATAATTATTTATTAATTGTGAATTAATAACATCAATAAAACGATCTTCATCAAAGATTAAATCTTCACCTAAGGCAAATTGTGAAATAAAGAAATATTTAATCATTTCAGGATGGTATTTAGAGACTAAATCAAAGGGATCTACTACATTGCCTTTTGATTTAGACATCTTTCCTTGTGATGTAACAATTCAACCGTGTGCCTGGATGCGATTTGGTTGTTTGATGTTTAATGCTTTCAAAAAGATAGGTCAATAAATCATATGAAAACGCGAAATTTCTTTACCTAAAATATGTACAACTTCAGAGTTTTCGTTGTTTCAATATTTATTAAAATCACCTGGTTTATCAATATCATTTATATCAAAATCTAATGCACTAATGTAATTACATAAAGCATCTAATCATACATATAAAGTATGATTAGTATCTTCGTTGATTTTAATCCCTCAGTTAATATTAGTTCTTGTTACTGATAAATCTTCTAAACCTTTGTTAATAAAGTTAACTAACATCTCATGTTCTGTTTTTTTAGGGAATAAAAGGTCTGGATTATTATTAATATATTCTTTGAGTCAATTTTCAAATAGTTTCATTTTAAAAAAGTAACTATCTTCACTTACTTTTGTAAGTACATGTCCTGAAGCTGGATGATAAAGTTTTCCATCTTTTTTAATTGCTTGTGCTTCGGTTAAAAACTCTTCATCTGAAATTGAATATCATCCTTGATATTTACCTTTATAAATATATCCTTGCTTTAAAAAATAACTAAAAATATCTTTAACTATTTGTTTATGTTTTGTAGATGTGGTTCTTGAAAAATAATCATAATTAATATCAAAAACTTCTCACATATTTTTAAATTTACTTACAACTTGATCCACAAATTGCTGGGGTGCTAAATTATGTTGCTGTGCAATTTGTTGTATTTTTTGTCCGTGTTCATCAGAACCAGTGAGCATTTTGACATCATAACCTTGACTTTTTTTATAATTTGTAATCGCTCAAGCAAGTGTGGTAGTAAATAAATGTCCAATGTGTAAGTTTCCGCTTGCATAATAAATAGGAGTAGTAATATAAAAAGTTTTTTTCATCTTATTCCTTATTTAATTTTATAGGTTTATACAGTTGTTTTATTTGTGGTAGATAATCATGATTATTTAAATCTTTTGCATCGTGAAGATATAAATTAGGTAAAAAGTGTGAACCTCAGCCGGCTTGATATCGCGCTTCAATTAAAACAAATTTTGCTTTATCTTGCAACCTCGGATGCACAAATTGAATGCGTTTAGGTTCGAAATTGTATTTACGCAATAATTCAAATGCATCGATGCAACGTTCTACTGGTAAAACTAGTGATAAAAATCCTTTTTGTTCTATTATTTTTGAGCAACCTAAGATTAATTCATCTAAATTAAGTGTAATTTCGTGGGTTGCAATCAATTTTGCTTTTGATATATCTTGCCTAATTTTGGATGCATCAAAACGATAAAAAGGTGGGTTGCAAAAAATTATTTGATATTTTTTTTGATTTTGTTGATTAAATTGCTTTCAGTATAAATTAAAATCAGCATTAATCACATTTATTTGCTTATCAAGTTCGTTCAAAGTTACATTAAATTTTGCTAACTGTATTGCTTGTTGCTGTATTTCAATTGCATCAATATGTAGTTTTTCACTGCGTGCTGCGATAAAAATTGATAAGGCAGCATTATTAGTTCCTATTTCTAGAGCATTTGTAAAATGATTTGATAAAAACACAAAATTACCCAGTAAAATTGTATCAACTGAGTAATTAAACATCGTTTTGTCTTGATAAACATATAAATCACTATCAAAACCTAAAGAGTTTTTGATTCAGTTTTGTTTTGGTAATTTATTTTCTAATTCGTTCATGATGGAATTTTTTCTTAACATATTCAGTATATAAATCAGCAAGGCAGCAATCTATTTTACCTTCAACTAAATCGACATCTAAAACAACAATATCGACATAATCACCAATAGCAAAGGTGCGTTTTTTTGAAATTAATTTAGTAAGGTTTTCGTTAGGTTCATAAATATCATCGATTAATGTAGTTTTGTGAACTAAACCAGATGCCATAAAGTCAAATTCCACAAAGAAACCAAAATTAAGAACACTAACAATTTGGACTTTAAAAGTTTGTCCAACTTTGTTTTTTAAAAATTCTGCAAATTTTAAATCATTAACACTGCGTTCGATTTGAACTGCCTTTTGTTCAGAACGAGTATTTAGATCGCCATATATACTGATTTGATGTTTATATTCAGCAAGATTCTTTTTATTTTTATTGATAATAAAGTCACGAATGATGCGATGGATTACTAAATCTGGGTAACGACGAATTGGACTGGTGAAATGACAATAGAATTTTGATGCTAGTCCGAAATGTCCGATGTTGTCTGGTGAATAAACTGCCTTTTGCATTGTACGTAAAAATAGTAATTTAATAAAATCATCATTGCGCATTTGCTTTACATGATTTACAAAATCAGCAAATTTATTTGGTTTAATACTAGTATTTGAATTGATTGCTTCACTGCTTATATTAATTGCGTTCAATGAGTTTGATAATAATGTTAATTTTTCAGCATCGGGAGCCTCATGAACACGGTATAAAACAGGTAATTTATGATCAAATAAGAATTTAGCAACTGTTTCGTTGGCTCTAACCATAAAGTCTTCAATTAGCACCTCAGAAAAACCACGATCATTGATTAAAACTTCTTTAACAGTTCCATCATCGTTAAGTTTAATTTTCGGTTCGGGAAGTTCAAAGTCAACATAACCTTGTTTAATTTTATATTCATGTAAAATTAAACTCAGTTCCTTTGCATCATTTAACATCTGTTTTAGTTGTGATACTTGCTTTGGATCGCATTCTTCATTAATTAAACCACTTTGGTAATACTTATCAACTTGTTTATAGGTTAAGCGAAACTTGCTTTCTATGATTCCTTGAATAATTTTTGTTGAAACGTTATTCCCATCCTTATCAATTTCCATTTCACAACCCATAACAAAACGTCGAACATTTGGATTAAGAGAACAAATTCCGTTTGATAATTCAATAGGAAGCATCGGTATAACACGATCCGGTAGGTAAATACTAGTCCCACGTTTTAGTGCTTCATGATCAATTGCGCTACCAGATTTAACATAATAGGAAACATCTGCAATATATACACCTAAAAAGTAATTTCCATTATCTAATTTTTTAACATAAATTGAATCATCGAAGTCTTTGGTATCATCACCATCGATGGTAACAATCATTTTATCAGTTAAATCAACACGATTTTTTAAATCTTCATTGTCTATTGTTTGTGGGATGTTTGCAACTTCTGAAGTCATTGCATCTGGGAAATTTGAAGGGGCTTTAATATGCTCGAGGTATGATTTAACATACACCATCGGGTCAGCTTCATTGCTAATTACTTTAATAATTTTAATTGAAACGGTTTTTCCATCATATTTAATAATTTTTGCAACTACTAAATCATTAAATTTTGTTTCAACATTTGATTCGATAATATTTCAAGTTACATTTTTCATCCGAGTTTCAACAGGGATAAAATAAGTTGAATAATTTTTATGTTTTATAAAACCAATGACTTCTTTGTTACCACGTTCTAAAACTTTTACAACTACACCAGAGTTCAATTGGTTTTTATCTTCATACGGGTTTGAATAAACATACACAAAAACCTTGTCGTTATTCATTGCTCCATTGAAATTAAAGTTTTTAATAAAAACACGATCCTTAGTTTTATTTACTTCATCAATGTTATAGTCAACAAAACCAAATTGACCTTTAGCATTGACATTTAAAATACCTTCAATTTTATCAACTAAAACAGGTGCATAATATTCATCGTTAACATTTTTAAATAACTTATATTCTCGTTGTAATAAAGATAATAAACTTGTTAGTTCACGATTGTTCTTAGGCAGAATCCGAAAACGTCTTGCTATATCTAAAAAACTTCTTGATTTAACAGACTGGATGTATTTTAAAACTTCTTCTTTATTCATAATTTAACGAACAAAAACCCTTAATAAAATTGCAATTACAAATAACAAAATTCCCAATGCAATCATAGTATATTTTAAGGCTTTTTTAATTCCCCTTTCTTTTGAAATTTTAAATAAATCAAGGTCTCCAGAACCAACTAATGCACCTGAAAAACCATTTGAATCAGGTGACATTAAAAAGGAGACAATTAAGATTACAAAAGATATAATAATTAAAATTACTGTTAATGCGATCATAATTTCCTTATAAGTTTTATTATTATATATTATTCTATTTTTTTCTTAATATTTTGATTATAAATATCTTAATTTATTAATTTTGTTTTACAACTCATCATATGCTATGTATTTTCATTTTTATAAAGATATAATATAATTAAAATTATGCAAAAAAAATGAAAATATAAATTTTTATCATTGTTATCAACCATTGCTACTACCACAACATTAATAGCTGCAGCTTGTTCACCTAAGCAACAAGTCAGCAGCTCTGAAAATGTTGTAGATAAAGAAGCAGAGAACAAAGAAAACGAGATAAAAATCCAAAATCAACGAATAGAAACTTTGCAAAAAGTACATAACTATGCTTTTAATTTAGTCATCCCACAGATTATTACACAGGTAACAAAAAGTGCTAATGATTTATTAAATAACAAAGATAAACAGAAGCAATTCACAGAGAATCCTGAATTAAAAAACCAAATTACACAATTAACTAAATACGATGACTTGCTTAATGGTTTTAATGATATTAATAAGAAACTTTTAGAAGCAAACTTTTATCAACATAAGCCATACTATAATTTCACAGCGAAAATTACTAATATAGGTCGTATAATTTTTCAAAATCGTATATATATAATTTCACAAATACTTCAAACCAACCATGAAGATGCAGAGAAAATAACTGATTATGTAAAAAAATATAGCGAAATATATGCACTTTTGAATTTTTCAGCTCGTTTATATTGATCAGAAAGTGTTTTAAAAGTTCTGTCTAACGATAAACAAATTGATCAAAATAAAATAACCGATATTCAAAAAGAATCTATCAATTTTCACAGTCATATTGATGATATTTTAAAACAAATTCAAGAAACTAACTATTTAGAAAATAATGAAATAATTACAAAAGTCGAAGATTTAACAAAAAAACTAAATGATACATTTTTAAAACTTAATGAGTTTTGAAAAACTTATTTACAATTAGAACATAAAAAGCAAATATGAAGTTTTGCTATTGGTAAATATAAAGATACTAAATTGGAGATAGAAAATCAAATCATAGATAATTATGAACCTTTATCTAGTTATATTGATAAATTAAGCAAAGATAAAAATAAAGATGAAAAAGAGAAGAATGCAAACGAAACAAGAATTCAGCAGCTTAAAAACCTTCATGAAAAACTTTTAAAAGAAGGTAATACACCAGAAACAGATATAAGAAATGATGTTGATTATCAATTCTTTTTACCTGTAAATGCTACTTTTAAGTATCGCGATAATCAATATCCTGCTAATTTATTTTTAACTGTATATTCAAAGGATAATACTGGTAAATTTAAGTTAAATGACTTCGATTTGGATGATAATACCACAAATTTGTCTACACTTATTCCTGATGATGTAAAACATTTTGCTAAACTTACCCTATCCCATAATGATTTTGTTAACTTATATGCTTCATACTTTAATGTAAGAGAAATGTTTCTTAATCCAGAAGATGAGCAAGCATTACAACCATATAAACTAGCTTTAATCAATTTATTTACAGTAAATTCAGTAAATTATGATAAAGCAGACAATGTATTAAAACTAGGTTTATTAAATGAATTTGATAACGGTAATTATAATTATAATGCTGACAGTTTTGAAGGCAGCATCCCAGGATTATTCTCAAATTTTGCATTATTTTTCAATAAAGATAGTTTTATAGAAAATTCTAATGTTGATTTATTCTTCCAAATTTCAGATGATTTATATAATTATCTAGATGCTTTAAATAAAAAGCAGAATACAAATAACCAACCAAATGAATTGGGTTCAAAAGAAAATATATTCAAAATTGAAATTCAATATCAATAAAAGTCCCTGATTTAGGGACTTTTATGATTGATTTAGTTTATTAAATTTCTTAGCTAGTTCAACTGCTTTATCTTTGGCTGGATTATCCATTGATAAAGCTTGTAAAATAGGGATTCCAGTAACTATACCGTTAATTAATCCAATTGCTAAACCTGATTTACCTTCAAGTAATAATTCCACTGCTTTAATTCCCATCACAGATGATAAAACACGTTCAGCAGCAGTCGGTTTACCCCCACGTTGGATGTGATTCAGTGGATTAATGCGAGTTTCCCATTTGGTTGCTTGCTGAATTAATGAACGCAGTAAATTTAAATCATATTTTTTCTCTGAAATTACAATCATAATGCTGCGACGTCATGATTGTTTTGATAACTCTAGTGCTTTTTCAACAATTTCTTCGTTAGAAAGATTTAATTCAGCGGTTGCAATGATTTCAGCACCAGTAGCTAAACCAGAATATAAAGTTAAATCACCACAACCATTTCCCATTACTTCAACTAACATAATGCGTTTATGACTTTGTGCTGTATCACGAATGCGATCAATAGCTTCTACCACGGTGTTTAATGCGGTATCATAACCGATGGTTACATCGCTTGAAGCGATATCATTATCAATTGTACCTGGCAAACCAATAGTTTTTACACCTAATTCGTGTAATAACTGAGCACCTTTATAACTTCCATCTCCACCGATAACAACTAATGCTTCGATACCAAGTTCTTTTAGGTTTTTTACAGCAACTAAACGAGTTTTTTCATCTTTAAACTCTGGATAACGGGCTGAAAAAATGCATGTTCCACCTTGATTGATATAGTTGTCTAAATTAACTTTTTCTGATGGAATTATTTCATTATTGCATAAACCTTTATATCCTTCAAATACTAAATAACTTTGGATTCCGTTTGCTTTTGCAGTTTTTACAATCGCTCTTAATGCATTATTCATTCCAGGTGCGTCACCACCAGAAGTTAATATAGCAATTTTCTTCATTATTCTCCTATCTTACAATATCAAGTAAGTTTTTTAATAAACAAACAACAGTAACAGGTCCTACTCCACCCGGAACAGGGGTAATGGCTGAAACTTTATCCTTTACAGATTCAAAGTCTACATCACCTGCTAAAGTATCGCTAAGTTGACTATCTAAATTAGTTCCTACATCGATTACGATCGCACCTTCTTTAACATTCATTGCTTTAACATACTTAGCAACACCGATAGCAACAATTATAATATCACCACTTTCCACACCCTTTAAACCAGTGCGTTCGTTATAGGTGGCTACATCTGCACCCATACGCTTGATAATATGAGCAATAGGTTTACCAACCACTTTACTACGTCCTACAACACACACTTTTTTACCTTTAACATCAATATTATGATACTCCATTAATTCTAAGACAGCCCTTGCGGTAGCTGGAACAAAATGTTTAGTAGGAATATCGTTATAAAGTGTAAATTCATTTTTTGCACTAAGTCCATCAACATCTTTTTCGTGTGGGACCGCATCTAATATCACTTGCTGGGGTATATGTGCAGGCAAAGGTAGTTGGATGATAACTCCGGTAGATTTTTCATTTATAATATCAAGTTTCTTAAGCAGTAGCTTTTGTGTAATGGTTTCAGGGAATTTATATAATGTTCCTTTTAAACCAATTTCTTCACATTTTTTTAATTTAGCTGCTACATATTTATTTGATGCTGGATTATCTCCAACCTGCACAATTGATAAATTCGGTTTATCTTCATCATCAAGTTGTGCAACTTCTGCTTTTAATTTTAAAAGTTCTGCCTGGGCTAATTCTTTTCCACTTAGTATTTTCATTTAAGCTCCTTTTGGTATTTTTCTAGGTCTTGTGAATATTTTTGTAACTTAATTCGTTCTGCTTCAACTTTTTCAGCAGGTGCAGAAGTAACAAATTTTTGGTTTGAAAGCATATTTTTAGCTCGCTGTATTTCAAATTCAGTATCCTTAATTTTCTTCAACAGGTCTGCTTTATTTTTTTCTTTTAAAGCTGCATCTACTTTAATATAAAGGTTTTTACCTTGAATAGAAATAAGAAAATCATTATTTTCTGAAACTAGTGCATTAGCTAATTTATTAATCATTTCAATAGCATTTTTAGGTAAATTGCTTTGATAATCGTAATATATAACATCTTTTTTAGAGATTTTATTATCATCACGGAAGCGACGAATAGCGGTAGTTATTTCGATGACTTCATCAATATATTCAATACCTTTTTTGATTTTCAAAATAGGCCATTTTGCTTCTAAAAGCTCTGTATTATAGATATCTTTGTATAAATAATCGGTTAAAAAAGGTAAGAATGGGTGTAGAATAATTAATGTTTTTTGTAACACTTGCAATGCAATCTTTTTATTAGAATTAGTTTTTAAAAATTCAACATATCAACCACTTAAATCATTAAAAATATATTTGTATATTTCACTGCCGAGTACAGCAAAATCATATTTATTAACAAACTTGCTTATTTTTCTTGACAAGAATGCGAGTTTGTTAAAAATTCATTTATCAGCTGGACTTAATGATTTATCCTTTGAATCAGGAAGTTCTTTAATGTAGTTTGCTATATTTCATAATTTATTATTTACTCTTCATGCGGCTTCAACTTTTTCGCTTGAAAAACGAATGTCCATTCCAGGTGCTGTATTAGTTAGCAAAAATCAACGAAGAGCATCGGATCCATATTGATCAATTAATTGCATTGGATCTACTCCGTTATTAAATGATTTTGACATTTTTCGTCCATCTTCAGCACGAATTAATCCGTGAAATAGCAATTGTTTAAACGGTATTTGTTTCATGAATTCCAAACTCATAAAATACATTCTAGCAACTCAAAAGAAGATAATATCATAACCTGTAACTAATAAAGATGTAGGGTAAAATCTTTTTAATAATAGATTATTCAAATCAGGTCAGTTTAAGAAAGTAAATGGTGCTATCCCTGATGAAAATCAAGTATCAAGAACATCAGGATCTTGAATCCAATTTGGACCAGGACTGTCTATTTGGACTTTAATTTGATCTTGATAATATCAAACCGGTAATCGATGTCCTCACCAAAGCTGACGTGAAATGGTTCAATCATGCACATTTTCCATCCATTGCTTCATTGTGTCTTTAAGCCTATTCGGATAGAATTTAACTCCATTTTTGGATTTTAAATCATTTAATATATGATTTTTTAACTTATCCATTTTCACAAATCATTGTGGAAGCACCAATGTCTCAACAACTGATTTAGAACGATCAGAAACAGCAACATTTGAAATTACATCTTCTGCTTTTTCAAGCATATTTTGCTCTTTTAAGTAGTTAGCAATTGCTAAACGTGCTTGAAAACGTTCCATTTTATCAAAAGCACAACCAGGAGCATTAATAAAACCGTTTTTATCAATAGTTTCATTAATTTGTAAGTTTAACCTTGTTATTATTTCAATGTCTGCTTCAGAATGTGCAGATAATTTCATTAAACCACTTCCAAATTTTGGGTCAACATATGAATCAGCTATAATTGGAAGTATTTTCTTAGTAATCGGGTGCACAACAAACATCCCCTGATATTTTTGATAACGAATATCAGTTGGATTATAAACAACAGCAACATCGCTTAGCAGTGTTTCAGTACGCACAGTAGCAATAATCAATGATTCATTTGAATTATAAATTGGGTATTTAATATAATACATTTTTTGTTGGGTAGGTACATTATTAACTTCAATATTTGAAAGGGCAGTTTGTAATTTTATATCCCAACTGATTGCTCGCATTCCTTTGTATAATAAACCTTTGTTATACATATCAACAAATACTTTTTGCACTGCAGCACTAACTTTTTCATCTAAGGTAAAGCGTGCATTTTGATAATCGAGAGCTAATCCCATCTTGTATCATTGTTGTTTAAATATTTCAGCATACTTATGCTTTCATTCTCAAACTCGCTTGATAAATTCATTGCGACCTAAATCGTGTCGAGTTTTACCTTCACTTTTAAAAATAACATCTTCAACCTTAGATTGAGTGGCAATTCCGGCATGATCCATACCGGGAATTCACATCACATCATAACCTTTAAGTTTTTTATAACGAATAATTGTGTCAGGAATATATGAATCAAGAGCATGCCCTAAATGTAGCATCCCGGTTACATTCGGAGGCGGAAGCAAGATTGAAAAAGGTTTTTTCTTAACATCGTGGGTAATAAAATATTTTTTATCACGTCATTTTGCTTCTATACCTTTTTCAACTAATTTATGATCATAATTTTTGTTCATAAATCCTCCTTTTAAAGAAGTTATAATAAATCTTTATATATTATAAACTATTTCATAAATTTTCTAGGGAAATGCTAAAAATAATATAAACTTATGCAACTTTGTGGAACAATAAACTAAAAGTATGTTTATTTAGTGTAAAAATATTAAAAAAAACTACATAAGATGCAGTTCTTAATTTGTATTAGGATGTTCAATTTCACAATTATGTGTGTGATCGCTATTTTGTTTTAGTAGTTGTGTATATTCTTTTGAAGAAAGATTTTGTGATTGATTTTGTGGGTTTACAATTGCTTTTTTAAAGTCAATAAATCATTTGAATAATAAATATACTCCTCAAACAATAAATCCAATTACCATAAATACAATATAACTTAATATTGTTATTAATTGTGAACTATCATATGCTTCACCTACAATAGGTGGAATAAATGTAATTAATAATACTATAATAATTAAGATACTTGTAATAATGTATACTATCTTTTCTCATAATGGAAACTTAACTTCATTGCGCAATTTTTTCGAAAGAACTAATACTGCTATAATAGCAAGTAAATATTGCACAAAGAAGACTAAATTACCTGCATTTAAGATAGTTTCAAATTGATCTGGTACACCCAATAAACCTGGTAGAATTGTAAAGATAATCATTGAAGCTATAGTAATGGATGCTGCAAAAACGATTGCTTTACGGTGTTGTCCGTTTTTAGCTACTTGTGATAATTGACTTGGTAAAAATCCATCTTGTGCTAATGGAACAACTGCTTTTGCATAATATATCATTGAAAAGACGGTTGAAGTAACTTGTCTAAATAAAAGTCCGATAGTAAATATAATCAATCCTGCAATTCCCATAACCTTATTCATTATTGCAGCGGTATAATTCGAGATAGTTTTTGTTGAAACACTTGATGAATCAATAAAAATAAACATTAAATAAAATACTAAATAAATGAATAAGATGATACCAAAAACAGAAAGCAAGATTTTTCTAAAGTTTTTCGCTTCAACTTCTGTTGATAAACCTGATAATCCTTCTACGCCACCATACGCATATATGAAACTTAAGATTGAACTTATTATCATAAATGGTGTAACTTTTTCTGTGTTTTTAATAAATGAATTCCCTGGATTTTGAATTAATAAAGCTATAACAGAAGCAAAAATAATCGCAATAACAATCCATTTTATATAAGCTGTTCAAACAATAACTTTTTTAGAAATACCAAAATTTAATGCTGAAATAATTGTTAAAACAATAAAAAATAGTAATGCTAAAAGTTGTATTAACAATGAATATTTCTCATAGACTGATGAATTGTTGATAAATAATCTAATAATAGATATAAAGAACAAAGGTGTAGTTGCAGAAAACAAGGGAGCCTGCAAGAACTGGTTTCATCCGTTAAAATATCATAGTCATCTTTTTTTTGGGAATGCTTTTTTAACAAAAACATATGATCCACCAACTTCTTTTGAATACATTTGGGTTCCACGTGCAAAAGCAAGCATAACACCACCTGCAATAAATGAAGTAATAGCAAATACTAAAATACTATAACTACCTGTTTTTAAAACACTAGCAATCGAGGCAAGAAGACCAAATCCGACGATATAATTTATACCATAGAAAAGAAAATTCTTTCCTTTAATTTTTTTCATTTAATCACTCCTAATATATTGATTTTTAATTATATATCAATAAATAATAGCAAAAAATTAATTTTTTCCTAAAAAAATGATAAAAATTTAACTTTTTAGTTATATAAATCCTGTTATAAAAGTATATATAGTATTTGATATTATAAAATATCAAAATATTTTACTTTTTTTGTTTCTAATTTGTTCTTTTGTTGTTCTCTTAATATATATAAAGTGGAGGTAAAATGACAAAAAACATAAAACTGATTATGATTTTAGGTTCAACTGCAGTTGTTGCAGGAGCAGCAGCATATCCAATTAAGCTTGCAATAACGAAACTGCAGAAAAATTCATCTAATTCACCTGTTCTTACAAATCAAAAAAGTTTTGAATATCAGAAGGTAATTGAAAATATAGACAATTTTAATAAGCAAAGACCTAGTTTTGATAATTTAAATGCAGAAAAAGATGCATTTGTAAAATTACAAAACCAAATTAATGAGAGAATAAATAAAATAAAAGGTTTTCAAAATAAAATCCAAGACGAACTAAAACGAACGCAAAATATAAATCTTTCTTTTAATCAAAATATCTTACCGATTAAAGAAGATTTAAAAATTTTTTTAAGCGATATTATAGACAAAAATAATGAAATACAAGCTGTTAAGTTGAATCAGGAACTTAATTCAGATCAAATAAAATCATTAAAAAGTTTTTTAGATGAAAATAACAATAGATTGAACTCTAAATGAGATATTTATCTAAAATTGATAAAAAAACATAATGAAAATTTGAAAAAACTATCAGCTGATACAGATGAAATTCCATGAGTAAAGCAAAGTTATGAACAAACCGCTTTATTAGAATCTAATATACAAACTTTATTAAATGAAATAAATAATAATGTTTGATTGGAAACCGATGATTTTTTAGGTTACTATAATCATATAAATAAGATTATTAATGATGTTATTGGATTAATTGATTCAAGCGATATATACATAAATTTTTGAATAAAGCATGATTTGAATATTAATATCAATTATGCTAATTCGATTAAGAATAATGAAAGTTCTTTAAAAAGTTTGCAACAAAATATGAATTTATTAAATCAGAATTTGCAAACTTATAAAGAAACAGTTAACAAATTTATTGAATCAACAAATTTGTTAAAAAAGACATTATCTGAATCTAAAAACTCACTGCAACAAAAGCAAGAAAGTTATTTAAACTATCTAAATAACTATAAGAAAGTGATTAATGATGCATATACAAAGCAACTTACTTTATATCAAAGTGCATTAAAAACAAGCCAAAACAATGATATAAAAAAAATAGCAAGCAATATGAATGATGCTATAAGCAAGCAAGAAAAAGAATTCGAAGACAAATATAACAAAGAAGAAAAAACAGAAAATAAATTTAATAATATAAGTAATTTTATAAGTAAGGATTTTTGATTTTTACAAAAGAATTGGTATAAACTAAGTCAAAATGTCTTAGATAACGAGAATAATGTTTCAAGACAAGCATTTGATAATGATATAAAATTAAACGATAAGAATATTGTAGTTTTAAATTTATATAATCAACTTAATAAAGCAAATCATAGAAATATGGATTTAAAAAATGAACTGATTAAACAAAATAATGAGTTAGATAAAATAGACAAACTTTATAAAGAAAATAACAGTGATGAACTATATATAAAGAAGCAAATTTTTCTAAGAGATATAGATAAAACTAAAAGATTAATTGAAGATACTGATAACAAAATAAAACAAACTCAAAATCAAATTAATCAAGAAATAAATAAATATGATGAAATATTAAAGAATACCGATAAATATTTTACTGGTTCGTTGCAATTATCTAATGCAAATTCATTATTTTTTTCTATCAATGAAGAAAATATGAGTACTATAAAAGCACAAGGTAGGCAAATAGCATTACTAGAAACAGATATTAATGATAAAAAGAAATTAATCGATTTATTAAAAGGTAATATTAATGATTTAACAGATTCAAAAAGAAAACTTGAATCTAAATTAACACAGTTAGATAATGATAAAAAAGAACTAGAGCAAAAATTAAATGAAACCAAAAAAATAACAAATAAAATGAATCAGCAAAATGATGATAACTTAAAAATTATTAACACAAAAAACAAAGAAATAGAGATATTAAGACAAAAAGATTCTGAAAATGAAAAATTAATTCAAACAAAACGTAATGAAATAGACAGAATAAAAACAGAAAATTTAAAAATTCAAGAACAAATTCAATTTAATAGACAAAAGATACAGCAATTAAATGGTCAACTTGATGGCAAAGTTGAAATAATAGATAATTTAAATACACAAATCCAACAACTAAATGGTCAGCTTACACAGAATCAAAATGCAATAAATGCAAAGGCAAAAGAAATACAACAACTTACAAATCAAAATAGTGAACTAAGAGAGCAAATACAACAAAAAGATGAAGAAATTTTAGAACACCAAAGAACAATAGCAGAAAATACAAAAATTATTGAAGGAAAAGACAAAGAAATAAAGCACTTATTGCAAACATTAAGAAGTGCATATCAAGCAAGAGATGAAATAGCAAATAATACCAAAAATTATGGTGAAAACATTGTAGCAATGTATTTAGAAATAAACAAACTCAAAGAGCAGTTAAATGATGTAAACCAAAAATATTCAGATACAGATCAAGAAAAGAATCGACTTCATGCATCACTTAATACACTAACTACTAATTTCAACAATTTACAAAACCAAAATAATAACAATTTAAATGAAATAAAGTTACTAAATAAGAGAAACAACGATTTAAAGGACAATAAAACTAAATTATTATCTGATTATCAGAGTATGATTAATAAATATGAATTCACAAAAAAACAATATGAAGATTTAAAATTAGAAAATTATGAATACAGAAGAAAATGAGGTGTAGCTGGTGAGCTAAACAGAGAAAAAGATGTAACTATTGCGGTTCTGAACAAAAAACTAATTAATTATAATGAATTAATCAAGTTGGTAAAAGAACTAAGAGATATCTATGATGGTATTTCAAAAAAATCAAAGTATAGATACAGAGAAGGGCCTTCATCTTCTGGATATCCTTATACAGGAAGCGAAATGTATGAAAAAATAGATTATGGTGCCACATATGAATACCACGCCAGAAAATTTCTAGAAAATGCTAAACCATATTATGAAAATGAAGAATAAAGGAGATAAATGAATACACCGAATAAACAAGAATTATCAAATAACCAAATAAATGAATTATTTTTTGAGTATATTGAAAAAAGCAAAAACATTGAATGTTCTGATATTTTCGATTTTACAATATATGAAAAATATTTAATGACATAACATTAGCAGCCTAATAAGGCTGTATTTTCAAATTTTGATATTTTAAACATAAATTGTTATATAATAATTAAACAAAAATTAAAGGTGATAAAGTAAAATATGAATAAAATTAATTATGGACAAGTATTTACGCCAAAAGATATCGTTTTAAAAATGATATCTTTAATTTCTTTTGATAACAATGCTTTTATATTGGAAACTTCATCTGGAACAGGTAATTTTTATTTTGAATTAATCAAAAAATATAATAATCTTATAGCATTAGAAATAGATGAAAATATAGCACATGTAGGAGCAAAAGTCATATCATATTTTAATACTAATTATCATCCAGATGTTATTATAGGAAATCCACCATATGTAGATTATAAAAATATTATAGATGCACCCAAAAGTAAATTTTTAATCCACAAACCTAACCTATATTTATATTTTTTAGAAAAAGCATTATCAGATTTAAAGCAAAATGGCGAACTTATTTGAATAATTCCTGCTGCAATTTTTACAACAACTTCTGCAAAGTATTTGTTAAAAATTATTTATGATAATTTTTCAATTACATACTTTGAATTAATCCCTGAAAACATTTGAGAAAACGCTGCTGTTCCTACTGCTATTATAAAGATAGTTAAAGTTAAAAATCATAAAGATAAAATTAAATATTTTTGATCTAATTGAAAAATTTTATTTGGTAAAAAACCAAAATTACCTACAGATATTATTGTAAAAGTAGGTGGAGCAAGTGGCTTCAATTCAAAATTGCAAAAAGGGAATATATCTTTTGTTGTTTCACATACAGAGAGAACAAAACAACTGAATAATATTTTGTATCAACCAAATAAATGAATTCGACCTGTCCCCATCCCACCAAGAAAATTTACATATCAAATTTTTGTTAACTGTAAAACAAGAAATAAAAGACCTTTTTATGTTTTAGATTTTCAAGAAAAAGGCGAATTTATCCATTATGATGCATCAGTTTTGTCAATATATGTAAATTTAGATTATCAAAATACTAAGAAAATTGTTGATATTTTAAACAACATTGACTGAGAATTAATGGGAATAAAAAGAGACGGAAGGTATCATTTTACACAAAGTATCTTACAAGCAATATTTAATTTTTAAAATTTTCATTAAAATCATCTAAAATTTTTGCTCTCTTCTTAACAGATTGAAAAAGTATATTTAATAAAAACTCTTTGGATTGTGCATATGTTCGATTAACTAATTTACGGTTTAAATTAGGATTAAATTGAAAAGGTAAATTATTACCATTCGGAATTAAAGATTGCATTCTTTTTAAAGATGTAAAGAAAATATCATTAGGATTATTTTTGTTGAATACTAGCAAATAATAATCTGTTTGTGTTGCTTTTAAATTCTTTGCTAACTTATAAAAATAATTTCCTCATGTATTTGAAAAATTTGGATATATATCACCTGTTAATGCAAAATATAAACCTGTTTTCGAACTTATATTACTTGCTGATTTAAGATTTGGATTAGTTATTTTAATATTCAACGGGAGAAAAAACGAATTATCAGTATTTTTGATTACTATATCATATCAAAATCTTGGTTTTGGTTGTTCATAAATTTTGACATCATATTCTTTTAAAATATTTATTTCATTTTGGATATTTAAAAGAATTTTTACTATTTTTTCTTCATTAAAAATTGAATTAATTCGTCCATCATTGTAACTTTTAGAGAAATTTATATCAAGTTCTTTTAACTTTACAATAACTTCATTTAAAACTTTATCATAATCGCTTACATAATACATATATTCCTTAAATGTTTAAATTTTACATTAACAATAATAAAATAAAAATAAAGTTGTAAAATAATAAATACAAGGAGATTTTATGGTGAGCATTAATAGACAAATCACTAATAAAATTTATTGATTTATTGCAGTTTTTGTATTATTTTTTGGTAGTCAAGGTTTTCAAATCGGAGCATCAGTATATATTTTTCAAAGTTTAAATAACTTGTGATATATCACTCTTTATTATATTTTAATTCAAGTTCCGATGATATTTGTTTTTATTTTCGGACCAAAAATTATAAAGTTATTCAAATCCAAAAATATTTTAATTTTCTCTGATTCAGCAAGTATATTTATATTATTAATAGTTTTAATCATTGCATTTAAAACACATGATAAAGCACTTTCATATTCTTTAATAGTTGCTAGTGGTTTATTTAGTATAGTCAACTCATTCAGAATTTTAGCATTTAAAAATATTGTCTATTATTTAGCAAACCAAAGCAAAGAACTTCCGATGTTTAATATCACAAACGCATTAGCTATTGCGATTTCGACATTCATCTCTCCTTTATTCACTTTATTTTTATTTGCATGACCTTTTTTTGCAGTTGTTATTTTTAACATTATTACATTTGCAATATCCTTATTTTTCTTTATTTTATTAAAGCCTAATCAGCATTCATTAAAGTTAGTTGAAGAACATACACAAGATAAAATTGCAAAAATTAAATATGAAAAATGAATTTTTGCTCTTAGTTTAGGATTATTTTTCTCGATATTCTTATTTCCTAAACAAACAGGGATTTTGCAGTTTTTTAATTATATAAAATATGATTATAAAAAATGGTCATTTTTATTTTCGATGATTATAGGTGGTTCAGCTTTATTAGGAACCGGTGCAATTTTAGGTTATATAACAGCAAAAAAGAAAGTATCGCGAAATCGGTTGTTTATGGGACTTACAATTGTTGCTTCTCTTTTAAATCTTATTTGAATCCCGATTTTATTTGCTGTAAAGGAAGACAAATTAGCACTGCTTATCACATATATAATTTTAAACTCATTTATGCAACTATCACAATCATTGCTATTTCCTATCGGAAATAATTATTTGTACTTAATTTTTGATAAAAATGAGTTCAATAAACAAAATGCTGTGACATTAATTATACGAATCATTTTTTATTGTTTAATCTTAGTTATATTTACTTGATTAGATGATTCATATGGATTTGAATATATGTTCATCCTTTATGCAATTTTATTCTTTATCATCCTTATTGCAATGGTTATTTCTCGTTATCGGATACATAAAAAAATACATCATTAATCAAAATTACTTTTAATGCTTGTTTGTAGTATTAAAAGTAATTTTTGATATATTTATAACTTATATAAAAGCATCAAATAATCAAAAAGATAAAATAATGTATAATTTAATTTATATAGGAGTAAAATGTTTGAAATTAGTGCAACAAATAACGATTCAGGGCGAACATTATTTAAGCTTTTAATTAAATATTTGAATAATGTCCCAGTTTCACGGATAGAGAAGCTTTTTCGAAAAAAAGATATAAAAGTTAATAATAGTAGAAAAGTAAGCAAAGATTTAATAATCAATGAAAATGACGAAATTGTTGTATATGGGATAAATGATATATTTAAAAATACCTTTAAAAAAGTATCATTTGATTTAAATATTTTATATGAAGATGATAATATTCTTTTAATTAATAAACAAGCAGGAGTAGTGGTTCATGGTGATGAACATAGTTTAGATCAGCAAGTTCTTTCATACCTTAATTATAAGCAAATTGATAGTTTTAAACCTAGTCATGTAGGTCGTTTAGACAAAGAAACCAGTGGAATTATTTTATATGCTAAAAATTATGCTTCATTAGTCGCTTTAAATGCTTCTAGTATTAATTTTATTAAAAAATATTTATTTAAAAGTGACTTTAATGAAGCATATAAAGAAGTTGAATTATATTTTGGTAAGCAAAATAATAAAATTAAAACATCAGTTAAAGCTAAAGATGGTTATAAATATGCTAAAACTATCTTTTCAATAGAAAACAATAAACAAATAGCACAATTGCTAACAGGACGCAAACATCAAATCCGATTATCGTTAAAATTCCTAGGTAAACCAATTTATGGTGATATGAAATATGGTGGTAAAAAAGCATCTAGATTGATGCTACATTCATATTATTTAAAATTTGTAGGTTTATCTGGTAATTTAGCTTATTTAAATAACTTTGAATTTTATGCACCAGCAAAGTGATAGGAGAAATATGATTAAAATTACTAAAGAAAAACTGAATGAAATTGTTAAAACTTTGATGTTTGAACCTACCAAGCAAGTAGTTAATGACATCCTTGAAAATTGAAATAAACTGCAAAAACAAATTAAATATTTTGATAAATTAGATTTAACAAATGTTAAACCAATGAGTCATATTAATGAAAGTTATCAAATTGATTTTCTTAGAGAAGATGAATATAATGAAGAAGATCGCGTTACAAAAGCAAGAATATTATCTAATGCACCTGAATCAGATGGTGATTACCTTAAGTTAACAAAGGTGGTAAAATAGTGCGTAGAATCAAACATCTTGGAAATTATGATGCTGCATACAATGATTTAAAAAATGATAAAAACAATGCTGTTGCGTACTTATTTCCTTATAATACAGATTTTTATACCAAAGATATGAGTTTATCAAAAGCAGTTTTAACAATTAAAGATAACTATGCAACTAAATGTGCTCCAACATCAGGATCATCAAAAATTTTAGAAAATTTTGAACCTGGTTATTCAGCTACTGCAGTTAAAAAACTATATGCTAATGGAGCACACTTTGTTGCCAAAGTACATCTTGATGAATTAGCACTCGGTGGAACTGGGACATACAGTGGATATGGGTTAATAACAAATCCGTTAGATAAAAATCGTTATGCAGGTGGTTCTTCATCAGGTTCTGTTGCTACATTTAATGAAAACATTTCGATTGCATTAGGTTCTGATACTGGTGATAGTGTAAGATTACCAGGTAGTTATAATGGAATCCCAGGATTTAAACCATCATATGGAGCAATCAGCCGCTACGGTTTATATGCTTATGCATCTTCGCTTGACACAGTTGCTTATTTTGCTCATAATGTTAACGATATTATCGCAATATCACAGGTCTTATATGGTAAAGATAACAAAGATATGACATCTGTGGATGTTGAAATTAATGATGTTGTTAAAAGAAAACCCAACAGTGTTATTGCACTTGATTTTTCTGAATTTTGTGAAGATTATATCAATGATGCATATCAACAATTGTTGCAAAAGTTATCTGCTACAGGGATAAAAGTTGAAAAAATTAAACCAAATATAGATATTTTAAGATGTGTAAAACCTGCTTATGAAATAATTTCCTATTCAGAAGCTAGTTCAAATTTAGCTAATTTAACAGGTATCGGTTTTGCAAATCGTATTGATGCAAGTTCATGAGAAGAAATTATTCGTAGCACTCGTTCAAAACACTTTGGAAAAATGGTTCAAGAACGCTTGTCGCTAGGTAGTTACTTTTTATATGCTGAAAATGTTGAAGAAATGTTATTTAAGGCTCAAAAAGCTCGTAGGGTAATAGTTGAGTATTGAAAATCCTTGCAAGATCAAGGTGATTTAGTTATTTTCCCAGCCTTTGCTGCAGTTGCTCCTACTTTTGATGCTCCTAAAGACTACGATGTGATGAGTTATATCTTAACTACTGCCAATTTAGCAGGGAATCCATCGATTACATTACCATTAGCAAAGCATCATAATTTACCATTTTCGATAGCATTAGAAACCAAGATTTATGATGATAAAAAGTTATTAGCATATGCAGAATGATTTGAAGAACTAATCGGAGAAAAACATGAATAATTTTGAAACAATTATTGGAATTGAAATCCATGTTGAATTAAAAACTAAAACTAAAATGTTTTCTGCAATGTTAAATGATTATAATGCACCGGTAAATACCACAGCAAATCAAATTGATTTAGGATATCCAGGGACCTTACCACAAGTTAATAAGCAGGCTGTAAAGTATGCTATTGCACTTGCTAAAGCATTAAATATGCAAATTGATACACAATTACATTTTGACCGTAAAAATTATTTTTATCCTGATTTACCAAAAGGATATCAAATCACTCAATTTTACCGTCCGATAGGTAAAAACGGTAAAATCGATATCATAGTAAATGATAAAATAAAAAGTATCACAATCGAAAGAATCCATTTAGAAGAGGATACAGCACGTCAACATCATAGTGAGCAAGGGACTTTATTAGATTACAATCGTGCCGGAGTTCCACTGATTGAAATTGTAACATATCCTGTGATAAAAAATTCCGATGAAGCAGTAGCATATGTAGATATGATTAAAAAGACTGTGCAGTCACTTGATATATCAGAGGGAAAACTAGAGCAAGGAACTTTACGTGCTGATATTAATATCTCTTTACGTCCTTATGGTGTAGAAAAATTCGGTACAAAAGTTGAAATCAAAAATATGAATTCGCTTTCTAATATTAAAAAAGCAATTGAATATGAAATTAAATTACAAAGAAGTAAGTTACTTTTAGGACAAGAAATTTTACAACAAACTAAAAGATTTGATGATCAAAGTAATGTCAATGTTGTAATGCGAACTAAAACAGCAGCAGTTGATTATCGCTACTTCCCTGAACCTAATATTCCTTATATCAAACTTTCTGATGCATTTATTAATTCAGTAGTATTAAAAGAACTACCACTTGAGCGAAGAGTTAGATATCAAAGTCTAAAAATTCAAAATATTTATATCAATAGCTTATTAGATGATATTAAATTAGCACAGTATTTTGATTTGATTCCTTATGAAAATAAAGAAGCTTTATCAAAAGTATTTTTTGCTGAAATAGTTTCACTTGCTAACTTAAAAGGTGTTTTAGCCTATGATTTAGGGATAAAAGTTGAGGATATCGCTAAAGCAATGCAACTTTTAGACCAAGGAGTTATTTCAGGTAAGTCATTAAAGAAATTGATTCCTTTGCTTGTAAACTTTAATTCAGATATTAACGATCTTTTAGACCAACATCAACTTAAACAAATTTCAGATCCAAAACTTATTACAAATTATTTACAAGCAATAATAGAAAATAATTCAGCATTAGTTTCTGAATACTTAAATCGGCCTGAAAAAGTATTGAAGTTTGTGCTAGGTAATTTAATGAAACAGACAAATGGACAAGTAAATCCGATAATTTCAAACGAAATTGCAGTTAAGGTTCTCGATGCTCGCTTCAAAAAATAAACCACTTAGTTACAAAAAACTAATTAAAATGCGAATACCAAAAAAGATATATAAAAGATTTTATCTTAATATTGTTTATTTTGCTACCTTTGATTTCTTTTATTGGATTTATGAGTTTTTTATCAAAGGAATTATTAGTATTTTTGCTTTTGTTTTAATTCGTAGTTATAACCAAAATCAAAAAGTTAAGCGTCGTAAGGTTGTAAACTATGTTTATGATAAATTCTCTTCATCTGAATATAATTTTATTTGACTCTCTACTGCTTTTTATATGTTAATTTCCTTTGTTTCTGTTATTTATATTGTTTATTTTTTAAACATTACCATAAATGATAACATTGGTTCATTTACAAACTATGTAGATAGTTTTTATAAAGAAACAGTTGAAAACAAATATGGTAACACTAGTACTTTTCAAGCACTTTTTAATGTTACTATCTTTAATAAATTTATTCCAGGTGGAGATCTTTATTTTAACCCATCACCTGGTAAAATACAGGTTAATAGTTTGCTACAAAAGTTATACACCTTGATTCCTGGTTCTTTTGTAGCTTTACCTGCTTTATACATAGCAGCAGGTGGTTATGGAAAACTTATCACTTCTTATAATGTAATTTATTCGCACGAAAAAGTAGGAACATATTGAGGCAATAAAGCAAAAGGGCTGTTTATCGTACTTGGTGTAGCTATAATTTTATGAACAATGTCTACTCTTAATATCTTTATTCAAGCTCGTTTATTCAATGCACACAGACTTGATGGAAGTGGTGTTAACGACTTGTTATATATTATTTTTACTATAATATTTTTTATCATAATATTTTTATATTTATTTAAATTTGTTCCTTCCTTTAAAATAAATTTTAAAGGCATTTACAAAGGTGTTATTATTTCTGCTCTTCCATCTGTTATTTTAGTTATCGCATATACATATTTAAGTAGATTATTTACTAATAATAACTATGGAGCAGCAGTAGGATTCTTTTTTAGTATCGGATTCTTTGTGAACTGATTTGTGTATTTTATGTTTTTAGGAATTACATTTAATAATGCATATTATAAAAGTTATATTAATACAAGGACGATACCAAAAAAAACCTTGGCATGATGGTTTTAAAAAAACTTATCGATATGGATAAGTTTTTTATTAATCACAAATATTGGTATCTATAATATTATTTAGATGCTTTCTTTTCAAGACGTTTGTTAAATCTATCAATTCTTCCAGTTGCTTTTGCTTGTGTTCTGTTTCCAGTATATACAGCATGACATCCTGAACAAACATCAACTGTAAAATGTTTTTTAGTTGAATTAAATTGAAATTCACTTTGACATGTTGAACAAGTTACTTTAACTTGATGGTAATCTGGGTGTAAATCTTTTTTCATATTTATTCCTTATTATTTTGAGTAGAACTCAACTACTAATGAGTCTTTAATCTCTGGGTGAATTTCTGTTCTTTCTGGTAAGCGATCCAATTTTACACTAAAGTCTTTTCTGGTTAATCAAGCAGATGCTACTTTATTTGCTAAACTTTCAGTAATTTGTACATTTGCTCTTGATTTTTCTTTTAATTCAATAACATCTCCTACTGATACAGTTATTGAAGGAATATTAGCTTTTTTACCATTTAAGGTGAAATGATTATGGTTAACTAATTGACGAGCTTGTCTACGTGTTGAAGCGAATCCGGCACGATAAACAAGGTTATCTAAACGTAATTCTAATAATTGTAGGAAGTTGGTACCTGTAACACCTTTTAATTTGGTTGCTCTTTCAAAAGTTCTACGAAGTTGTTTTTCGTTAAGTCCAAATAGGTGTTTTACTTTTTGCTTTTCATATAAGTGTAATCCGTAATCAGATAGTTTAACTTTTTTATTTCCATGTTGTCCTGGTGCATATGTTCTTTTTCTACCTTTAGAAAACTCTTTTCCAGTTTCTAAAATTGAAAAACCAAGACGACGTGATTTTTTAAATACTGGTCCAGTATATCTTGACATTTATTATCCTCTTTTCTGCATATAGAAGAGGGTTTATTTCTTGTTTAATAACTTTAACTTAATGCTTTCAAAATTCAGCTTTATCTACTAACAAGTTATGTGCGTTAAATTTATATAAAACAATAACAAACTGCTGCTAATTTATGCTTCTTAATTCTATCACAATTTTGTTTTTATAAAAATTAAATGATTAGAATTTTGCAAGAATATGATCAAGTTCATGTTTGTGGTTATCTACATAAACTGTAGCTTTTTCATCAGAAATAGGTTTTACCTTAGTTCCGTTAATTCGGTAGATTTGTACATTTTTAGCACCTAGGAATTTTCATGTTCCTTCAAGTCATGAAACATGTGAACCTCATTGATACCAATCTTGTGGCGCTCCTTGTGAAGCAATAATCAAAACATTAAGGTGATCTAATAATCCAATTGCTTCACCTTTTTTAGAATATTTATATGAAAAAGTTTTATCAGCTAACGAAACACTGTCAATAAAGTTTTTAACTACAACTGAAGCAGCAAAGTTAATCATTGATGTAGAAATAACTACTAAATCAGTTTCTTTTAATAAATTAATTCACTTATCCGAATCAATTTGTTTTCAATAATCAGGATATGTTTTTTTGGTTAAAAAGATGTCTCCATGAGTTTCATTTAAATCAAATCTTTTAACATCTTTACCTTCACTTTTAAATTTTGTTTCAAGATAATCCATAGTATCACCGGTATATGATGAATGATCCTTGTTAATTAAATTACCGTCTAAAAGTAATATTTTTTGCATTAATTCTCCTTTATTTATTTAGGATATTATTATACTATTTTTCTAAAAAGTATAAAAAAACTTACATTTTTATAGGTTATTTTTTGTTTTTTGTTTTGTAGTTGATTAAGAGTGGAGTTTTAATTACTAGATATATTTATATTTTGTATCGAATTTTATAAATAACAAACAAGTTATATAAAATAATTTATAATATATATATTCAAAGGTGGTAGAGATGAACAAAAAAATACCTGAAATAAGATTTAAGGAATTTACTGGTGATTGAGAAGGGGATCTCTTGGGAAACATTTACGATTATGCTTCTGAGGGCGGAACCCCAAATACAAACATAGAGAATTATTATAAAAATGGAAAAATTCCTTTTTTAAAAATAGAAGATACATCAAGCAAATATGTTTATCAAACAAATAATTTTATTACTGAAGAAGGTTTAAAAAATTCTTCTGCATGAATGATTAAAAAAGATAGCATAATTTTTACAAATGGAGCTACTATTGGAAATGTTTCTATCAATAAAATACCCCTTTGCACAAAACAAGGTATTTTAGGGATAGAAATAAGAAATAAATTTAACCTGGAATTTGTATATTATTTACTAAAAACATGAAATGTTCATTCTCAAACGCTTAAAAATGTTACTGTTGGTACAATACCAACAATTACACTAGGAAATTTTAGTAATATTACTTTTAAAAAACCTAAAAATACAACTGAACAACAAAAAATCTCCCAACTTTTAACTTCCTTAGATTCTTACCTTACACTTCATCAGCAAAAATATGACTTTTTAATGAATATTAAGTCTACATTGCTATCTAAAATGTTCCCTGATCAAAATTCAAAATTTCCTAATATTCGTTTTTCGGAATTTACTCACGCTTGAGAACAGGATCTTTTGGGAGAGTTAGGAAAATTTTATAGT
>NZ_JBTHHH010000011.1:0-38210 GCF_054353815.1 Mycoplasma sp. AC1221
AAGCTACACAATAGTCTAATTTTTATAGTGTAGCTTTTTAGATTGCATTTTGGGTTATGCAACTTTATTTTGTATATAGTTGCATAATTTTATATTTTTTACTTTGTTTTTTGGGTTGTTGTAGTGCTCGATGATCCTGATGCAGAGCTAGTTGTAGTTGCTTTTGTTTCTTTCTTTTCGTCTTTTTTTCCACCTTTATATGTTATAACAGCATCTGCTTTACCATTACCTCTCATAATTGTTACTCATAAATTATAATTTGTTTTCTTAATATGTTCAAGTTGTTCAGGAGATAATGTTGATAGATTTTCAGGTAGCTTTTTACTTGGGTCTCTTGGTGGGTAACCGAAAATTCAACTATTTAATCCCCCCCCTAATCCTAATGCATCTCTAATTGCTAAATATTTTTGAACATCGTGTTTTTGTAATCAATTTAAATGTTCAGTTGTTATATCAGAGACATTTGCAGGAATCGCAACACTACTATAATCTTTTTCAGGTACAGGTTTTGGTTGATTTTTTATTGGTGGTAATGTACTTTCGGTTTCTTTGATATCCGATTCATTTCCTGGTTGTCCAAAAATTCAATTATCAGGCAAAGGTTTTAATACTTGCATAATCGCTTGAAATTGTGAAAAATTATGCATTTTTATTCATTCAAGTTGTCCAGATGAGATGGTTGATAAATCAGTTGGAACTGCTATTTTGCTATAGTCTATTTGTCTTTGTGGTTTATCTATTGGAGTAGTTGAAAATGTATTAAGGTTTTTATTCATATTTTCAACAGAGAAAAGAATTTTTTCACTTCCGTCTTTTTTATAAAAAGCAAATGAATAAAATTTATTTGGTATTAATGCATTATCATTATCTTTATCTCATTTAAATAAAAGTGGATATTGTCCTTCTTTAAGTGGATCTTGATTTACATCAACACTAGCATATGCTGCCTTAATGTCTCCGTCTTTTACAAGACTATTATCATCAAGTGATTTAACTTCTGCTGCAATAGCAACTCAATCACCTTTAATTCCGACAAGTGGTTGGTCGTGGAGAACAAAGACAAATGAACCATCCTTTGACATATAGTTTTCACTTCTAGCAGCAGGGTGCTTTAAATAAATAACTTTTATATCTGCTTTAGCAGGTGCTACACCATATTCAGTAACATTAATTGATTGATCTGTTATTTTTTGTTCTTTTGCAGGTGCTTGAGTTTTACCTGCACCACATGAAACAGCAACAGCAGCGACAGTTGTTAAAGTCACCCCTGATGCCGATAAGTATGCTAAAAGTTTCTTTTTAAATTTCATATTATCCTTCTTTCTCAATTTCATAATCAATGTGAAATTGTATGTTATATCGAAATTAGTAATGAAATATAACATAAATAGTTATTTTATGTTTTTTTTTTTTTTTTGCAAAGAAATGTGAGAATTTTACATATTTTACTTTCCTTGTTATTTGAAATTTTCACAAAATTTCCATATTTCTTCTTTTTTAGAAAATCCTATGAAAAAATATCTCATGAAAATATTATTATGATTTAGTATAATTAATTTATGAATATTTTTAATGACAAAAAAACTATAATCGCTTTTAATGAGCTAGCTTATCAATTTAGATTTGTTTATTCTTTATTTGGTGAGAGCTTAAAGCAAGCTAAAAATGGAAATCTACCTTTTGATGATATAGAAACAATTATTACTTATAACACACTAATAAAACTGAAAGAATCTGGATTACCATTAAATTTAAATTTAAATGAAAAAAATATTTTTATCCCACAAATTAAAATAAATAATGAATATATTTATCTAAATATCCTGATACAAAGCAATAATATAAAAGCTAATTCAAAAAATTCTATAAAATTATTAAAAAAAATAAACGATGGTAATTTTTCTATATTGCCAAAGTTATTTGATTATATATATGATAAAAATCCTGATACATGAGTTTTTGTTTATTATGATTTTTTAGATAAAAAAACGAAACTATACACTATTTCAAATATAAATATTAATTATTATAAAACAATTAAAATTGATAATCTGGAACTGCCTTATATAAATATTGAAAAATCGATATAAAAAAGCAGCTTCCTATTTTGACCGTTAGGCTATCGTCGGCGTAAAGTGGCTTAACTACTGAGTTCGGAATGGTATCAGGTGATCCCACTTGCTATGGCTACTGGTAATATAATACAGATTTTTTTTAAAATACCAAATATTTTTTTATTTTTTTGTTTGAATTCATAATTAATAAAGATATAGTTTTAAAATCACAGAAAATAAGGTAAAATATAATAATATATTATGTAAGGAGAACAAATGATTAAACACCAAGAGCATAAAGAATTAGCTGAATATACAATTAAGGTTTTAATTCCTACTGATGAAGTAAAAAAGAAAAATGACTTTTATTTTAATGAAGCTTTAAAAAAGGTAAAGGTTCCTGGTTACCGTCCTGGAAAAGCACCGCGCGAGAAATTAGAAGCATATTTAGACACAAATGCTATTTCACGAAAAACTGTTGATTCATTTCTTCACTCAAGTTTCAACGATGTTGTAAAATACTTAGATGACAAAAAAATTAAAGCACTTTCAAAATATTCGCTAGATGTTAACCCTCAAAAAGATGGTAGTTTAGAGATTTCTTATCATTTTCCTATGTGACCTGATTTTTCAAAAGTAGATTTAAAGAATTTAAAAGCAAAAATTAAACTTCCTAAATCAGGTGAAAAAGATAAGAAACAAATTATTGAAGAGTTTTATAAAGAAACAGCTATTAAAGAAGTAGTTAGTGATCCAAAAGTAAAGTCAAAACTTACTGATACAGTAAATATTGATTTTAAAGGATTTATTGATGATGAACCTTTCGAAGGTGGTGAAGCAGAAGGTGTTGATTTAGTATTAGGATCAAATACTTTTATACCTGGATTTGAAGACCAATTAGTTGGTAAAACAACAGGATGAAAAGGTGATATAAAAGTAACATTTCCTGGTTCATACTTCGTAAAAGAATACCAAAACAAAGAAGCAATTTTTGAAGTTAAAATTAATTCTATTACTCGCTTAGTGCAAAAAGAAATAACAGATGAAATTGTTAAAGGATACAATTTGGGTGAAAATGTTCAAACAAAAGATCAATATCTAGATTTAGTATTCAACAAAAAATTAAAAGAAAATTTTATAACATCGATTCATAATTTTGAAAAAGATATCATAAATGAAATGTTAGAAATTGCTAATCCTGTTGTCCACCCAAATTTATTAGAAGATGCTATTAAAAAACTACAAGAAGATTTTGATAAGAATTTAAAGCAATATGGAATTAAAAAGAAAGAATACTTCCATCTTGTAAAATCAACCGAAGAAGATATTCAAAAGGAATTTGAAAAGACTGCATTAGAACAAGAAAAGAAAGCATATGCAAGTAGACATATGGCTGAAATCTTACCAAAAGATAAAGATGAATTAGAAAAACAACTAAATGAATTTAAGGATTTATTAGTTGATTATCCAATTGATCAAAGAGATAAATATGCTTCACTACTAATTCTTTATTTAATCATTAAAGAAAACAAACATAAAGATTCTACAAAATTAGCAAAAGAGTTTATTAAGTTTATTAATTTCTTAGCTAAATAAAATAATATAACGAAGTTTTTTACTTCGTTTTTTCTTCCTTTTATTCCTAAGATTATAAAAAAACAGGTGATTTACTCACCTGTATATATGTGTTATTACATTACTGACTTAATTGCAGCTTTAATAATTCCTACTGATCTAGCAAATTTTTCTTTTTCTTTATCGTTTAATTTAATTTGCACAATTTGCTTAATTCCTTGACTTCCAACAACTGCTGGAACCCCAATTACAACATCACTAGTTTCGTATTCTCCATTTAATAATACTCCTAGTGGTAATACAGCATTTGCATCTTCTTGGATGTATCTAAGAATTTGTGCTAAACAAGCACCTATTCCATAATAAGTTGCTCTTTTTCTTTCAATAATTTTATACGCTTTGGTATAAACAGGTTTTTCAAGTTCTTCGATGTAGTTTGAAGCATTAATTCCTGTTTTTGCTTCAAATTCTGAGAAAGGTAATCCGGCAATTTTAAATGTTGAGAAGTTTACAAGTGATGAATCCCCATGTTCTCCAAGCACAAATGCTTCAATATTGTTGGTTGAAACACCTGTTTTCTTTGAAAGTAATTGTTTCAGTCTTGAAGTATCAAGGATTGTTCCTGATCCAATAACTTTTTTAGGATCAAATCCTGTTTCTTTCATATATACATATGTCATTACATCAACTGGATTTGATGCAATAAGAGTAATTCCTTGGAATCCACTTTCCTTAATTTGTTTAGCGATATCTCTCATAATAAGAGCATTATCTTGAACCATTTGTAATCTAGTTTCACCTGGCACTTGTGGTCTTCCTGCTGTAATAACTACTACATCTGCATCTTTTGCATCAGTATAACTTGCTGCAAAAACTTCAAATTTACGAACTGATGGAACAATAACATCTTCTAAATCTAAAACATTTCCGTCTCTTGGTCCATCGAATTTATCTATAATACCATATTTAGCAGCTAATCCTTGATTAATTGCTGAATATAAGAATGAAGCACCAACTGCTCCGGCACCAACTAAAATAACTTTTGTTGCTTTCATATAAAACTCCTTTAAAATGTATGCTATCCTATTATACTATTTTTATGGTATTAATAACTTATTTTTTTATTTTTATTTCGATTTATTTTGTATGCAAAAGTTTGATAATAAAAAACTAATACATTAAATGTATTAGTTTTATGTTATTATAATTCAACAACTTTTCCACCATTAGCTTCGACAGCTTCTTTTGCTGCTTGTGAAGCTTTATTAACAGTTACAGTTAAGCATTTACTTAATGTTCCTTTTGCTAAGAGTTTAATAGGTAGATTTCTTTTTACTAATCCTTTTTCAAATAATGATTCAATAGTAACTTCTGAGTTATTTTCATAATGTGTTTGCAGTTGATCAAGGTTAATGATTTGGTATTCAATATGGTTTACATTAGTAAATCCGCGTTTTCCTAAACGACGGAATCACGGAGTTTGTCCCCCTTCAAATCCTAATCTATGTCCTTTGCGCTTGTTTTGTCCTGATTGACCTTTACCAGCTTGTTTTCCTTTACCAGCAGCATGTCCACGACCTTTACGGTGCTTGCTTGGTCTTGAACCTTCTGTTGCTTTAAGAGTATGTAATTTAATTGACATTATCTTAAGTCCTTTACATCTTTATTTCTGATTTCAGCTATTTGTTCTGGTGTTCTAAGTTGTCTAAGTGCTTTAACGGTTGCTTTAACAGTGTTAGTCTTTGAACGAGAACCATATGTTTTAGTAACAATATCTGAATAACCTGCTAATTCTGCGACAGCACGCACTGTACCTGAAGCAATCAATCCTTTCCCTTTAGAGGCAGGTTTTAGCATAACCTTTGATGCTAAGAATTTAGCATAGACTTCATGTGGGATAGTAGGTGATTTTGAATCAAAAGGAACTGAAATAAGGTTGTTTTTCGCATCTTTAATTGCTTTTTTAATGGCATCTGGAACTTCATTAGCTTTTCCGTGTCCATAACCTACACTACCTTTTTTATTCCCTATTACCACAAAAGCAGAGAAACTAAATCTTCTTCCACCTTTAACAACTTTGGTAACACGAGCAATATCGATTACTTTTTCGCTGTATTCAGAAACTTCTTTATTGCGACGATTGTCACGGTTTGCTGGTTTTTTAAAACGGTTTTCTGTTTTTGACCCACGGTTTGGTCTGTCAGTTGCATTTGTATGAACTGGTTTTTGTTCTGATGAGTTTGATGGCTTGTGGTTAATATTTCTGCGAGGTCTAACTTCCTTAGTTCCGGTTGTTGGTCTGACAACCTTATAATCTTTTTTAGGTTCTTTATTTTCTTTTTGGTTTTCCATAACTAGAATTTAACTCCTTTTGCTCTAACTGCATCTGCAAATGCTTTTACTCTTCCGTGATATAAATATCCACCACGATCAAAAACAACTTCTGAAAGATTAAGTTTTAAGATTTTTTCACCCATTAAATCACCTAATTTACTTGCAGCAGTAATATTTCCACCATATCCTGGTAAAGATAAAGTGGATGCTGATGCTAATGTAACTCTTTTTGAATCATCGATTAGTTGCGCATATAAGTTTTGGTGTGATTTAAAAACATTTAAACGTGGTTTGCTTGCACTACCAACAATGTAATGACGGGCACGATTATGCTTAAGTTTACGTGCTTGATTTCTTGATAATTTCGCCATATTTGCTGCTTACTATTTAGAAGCAGTTTTCCCTTCCTTACGTCTAATTTTTTCACCTTTATATGAAATCCCCTTACCTGAATATACACTTGGGGTTCTTACTGCACGAATTACTGATGCAAAATGTCCAACACTTTGCTTGTCAATACCTAAAACTGAAACTTCGGTTTGTTTAGGACTAACTACAACTTTAACATCTGCTGGAACTGTTAATGAAACAATATGACTGTATCCAGCTGATACATCTAGCTTATTTCCTGTTAAAACTGCTTTGTATCCAACACCCTTAATTTCAAGATCTTTTTGAAATCCTTTTGAAACTCCTAATAACATATTTGCAATATGTGCATTGGTGGTTCCGTGTAGTTGTTTAGTAATTTTTTCTTCGTTTGCACGAACGGTTGATACTTTATTCCCATCAACATGAATTGAAATAAGTGGACTGAATTTTCTTGATAAAGTTCCTAATGGACCACTGATAGTCACAACATCAGCATCCATTTTAAAGGTTACCCCTGCAGGAATAGTTAAAACACGATTTCCAACACGAGACATATCCTAAACCTTATCAAATGTAGGCAATAATTTCACCACCTACATTTTCCTTTCTTGCTTCTTTTCCAGTCATTAAACCTTTAGATGTAGAAATAATTACAGTACCATAACCTGAAATAATAGAAGGAATTTCATCTGATTTAACATACACACGTAAACCAGGTTTCGAAACCCTTTTAATCCCAACAATCGCTGATTGTCCTTTTTTGTATTTTAATGTAACTACAATTTGCTTATCTATACCTTCACCTTCAACTGCATAAGAAGCAATGTATCCTTGTGATTCAAAAAGTTTTACAATTGCTTCTTTTTTCTTAGAAAAAGGAATTGAAACGGTTTTATGTCTACGCGCGTTGGCATTTTTAATACGAACCACTAAATCTGAAATAGGATCTGTTATAAACATAATTATCAACTCGCTTTCTTCATACCTGGAATTTTACCATCATGTGCTAAGGTTCTAAAGCAGATACGACATACTTTATATTTTCTTAAAACCGCATGTGGACGTCCACATAATTCACAACGTGTATAAGCACGTGATGAGAATTTAGGATGACGTTTTGCTTTAACAATTAATGCTTTTCTCGCCATTATTTAGCTCCTTTTTTCTCGAATGGTACACCTAGTAATTCTAATAAACTACGTGCTTCTGCATCTGTGTTTGCTGTAGTTACGATTAGGACATCAAGTCCTTTAATGCGACGAATTTTATCAAATTCAATTTCTGGGAAAATAATTTCCTCTTTAATCCCTAAAGCAAAGTTTCCTCTTCCATCAAATGCTCTAGGATTTGCTCCACGGAAATCGCGAATCCGTGGCATCGCAACATGAATTAATTTTTCTAAAAAGTCTCACATACGCCCTCTGCGTAAAGTAACTTTACCTCCCATAGGCATCCCTTCACGAAGCTTTCATGAAGCATTTGACTTTTTAGCTTTGGTTTGGAATGGTTTTTGTCCTGAAATAATGGTTAATTCGTTTAACACTTCATCGATTGATTTTGAGTTTGAAACCTCTTTACCTGCAGTCATATTCAATACGATTTTTTCTATTCTTGGAACTTGCATTATTGATGAGTATTGGTATTTTTCTTTTAAAGCAGGAACTGCTTTTTTAACATAAACATCTTTTAGCATAATTAATTAATATCCTTATTGGTTTTTTTAACAAATCTTACTTTTTTACCATCTTTATTAATTCTATATCCAAGTTTTGAAGCAATGTTTGGTTGTGATTTTGTGGCTTTTTTTGCTAAATAAGCAACATTTGATACATGAATTGGAGCAGCCATCTCTTTAATTGAACCGTCTTGATTTTTTTGGCTAGGTTTGTTGTGTTTAGTTACAATATTAACATCTTTGATGATAACACGGTTTTGTGAATGTAATACTTTTTCAATAGTTCCAGTTTTACCTTTTTCGCTTCCAGAAATAACTATAACTGGATCATTTCTTTTGAACTTAATTTTTGACATAAATTAACTCCTTATAAAACTTCCGGTGCTAATGAAACTATTTTTGGAAACTTGTCACGTAATTCACGAGCAACTGGTCCAAATACCCGTGTTCCTCTTGGTGTTAAATCTTCTTTTAAAAGTACTACAGCATTATCATCAAAACGAATATATGAACCATTATTACGGTGTATTCCATATCTTGAACGAACTACAACCGCTTTCACAACTTGACCTTCTTTTACCATTCCAGTAGGAATAGCTTTTTTTACAGAACACACGATTATATCACCGATATTAGCAACTTTTTTCTTTGCCCCACCTAAAATACGAATTACACCGATTTCTTTTGCACCTGAGTTATCGGCAACATTTGCTTTTGATAATTCAATTAGCATTATTTATTTCCTTCTAAGGCTTTCTCTTTAATTGAAACCAATCTGAAGTGTTTAGTTTTAGAAAGCGGTCTAGTTTCCATAATAACTACCACATCATTTAATGCTGCTTGATGATTTTCATCATGTACTGCAAATCTTTTAGTAGATTTAAAACGTTTTGCATAAAGTGGGTGCTTTTTAAAAGTATCAACAGCAACAATAATGGTTTTAGCAGCTTTCCCCGCCGAAACAACTGTTCCTGTTAATGTTTTTCTAGTATTTCGTTCCATATTATTTTGTATCCTTTTTTTGGTTTAATGCTGTGAGTGTTTTTGCAATATCAGTTCTTAAAACTTTAATTTTGTGTGTTTCTTTCAAATCACCAGTAACATTACGGTATCTAAGAGTGAATAATTCTGCTTTTAATTTAAGCACTAATTCTTGTAATTCTTGCTTTGACTTCTTTTGTAAATCTTTAAAAAGCATTATTGTACTCCTTCTTTTTTAACAATTTTTCATTTAACTGGTAATTTATGTCCAGCTAAACGAAGGGCATCGCGAGCCACTTCTTCAGAAACTCCACTTACCTCAAACATCATTGTATTAATTTTAACTGCTGTATATCATAGTTCAGGAGCTCCTTTTCCTGAACCCATACGAACCCCAATTGGTTTAGAAGTTTTTGAAAAGTGAGGGAAAATACGAATAATAACTTGTCCTTCACGACCCATTCTACGAGTAGCAGCAATACGAGCTGACTCAATTTGACGTGCAGTTACTCATGCAGATGTAACTGCTTGTAAACCATATTCTCCAAAATTAACTGTGTTTCCTTTGGTTGCTTTACGTTTGTCATGTTGAACCACAAATGGTTTACGATATTTAGTTCTTTTTGGTTGAAGCATATTTATCATCTCCTTCCAAAATTTCACCAAGTGAAATTCAAACCTTAACCCCAATTGCTCCATAAGTAGTGCGAGCAGTTGCTGTTGCATAGTCAACATTTTGTCTTAAAGTATGAAGACGCATTTCTCCATCAGAATAACCTTCTGTACGAGCCATATCAACACCATTTAAACGTCCTGATACCATTGTCTTAACACCTTTGGCTCCAGATTTTAAAGCAGCACGCATTGCTATTTTTTGTGCTTGACGGAAACTGTCACGATTTTCAAGCTTAGTAGCAATCATTTCTGCTAATAATCTTGCATTTAAATCTGGTTTTTTAAGTTCAACAACTTGAATTCTAAGGTTCAAGTGTTTGTTTTTTACGAATTTTTGAACCTTTAATGTAAGTTCTTGGATGTTTTTACCTTCTTGACCTAAAACTGCTGCTGGTTTTGCAGTGTGCAAGAATACAGTAACTTTATTATCTTTATTTCTTTTAATTTGAACTCTACCAATTTGATATTGACGCACTAATTTATCGAAAAACTTATAGATTTTAGCATCCTCAACTAAATAATCACCATAATTTGCTTTTTCAGCAAATCATACTGTATTGTGTGCCTTAGTAATTCCATAACGGAACCCATTTGGATTAACTTTTTGTCCCATTAGTTTCTCTCCTCTAAAACAATTTTAAGGTTTGATGTGCGTTTAAAAATTGAATAAGCACGACCTTGGCTTCTTGGTTGAAATCTTTTAAGAGTTGGTCCTTCATTAACATAAACTTCTTTAACAAATAATTTTGATGCATTCATTCCGTGGTTGTTAGTTGCATTTGCAATTGCTGAGTTAAGTAGCTTCATAAAAATTGGTGCTGATTTTTTTGATGTGTTTCTTAAAAGCCCTAAAGCAATTGAAACATCTTTTCCTCTAAATAAATTAGCCACTAATTTTGCTTTTGAACTACTTACTCTTTGAAGTTTAACACTTGCTATAGCTTGTTGTGCCATTATTTCTTCTTACCTTTATCTGCGCCGTGACCTGAAAAAGTACGAGTTGGAGAGAATTCTCCAAGTTTGTGTCCTACCATATCATCGGTTACATATACTTCGATAAATGATTTTCCGTTATGAACTGCAAATGTTAATCCAACGAAACTAGGGAAAATTGTTGATCTTCTTGATCATGTCTTGATTGGTTTTTTAGGTGCTTTTCCTTCAACGATTGCATCAACTTTTTTAAGTAAGTGATCGTCTGCAAAAGGTCCTTTTTTCAAACTACGTGACATTATTTAGCATCCTTTCTTCTTCTTAAAATAAGTTTATTTGAAGATTTCTTTGTTTTTCTGGTTTTCACACCAAGTGCTTTTTTACCTCAAGGAGTAAGTGGAGCTTTACGACCAACTGGTTGTTTTCCTTCCCCTCCCCCATGTGGGTGGTCTACTGGGTTCATTACTGAACCACGTACGGTAGGTCTAATTCCTTTATGTCTATTGATTCCAGCTTTACCAACATTAACAAGTAAGTGTTCTTCGTTACCTACTACACCAACGGTAGCACGACAACGAGCTAAAATACGACGTGTTTCACCTGATTTAAGTTTTAACACTACATATTTTCCATCATCATCCTTACCAAGAATTTGTGCAGAAGTACCTGCACTACGAGCAATAATACCTCCACCACCTGGTTGCATTTCAATGTTATGCACGAATGTACCCTCTGGGATAAATGCTAATGGTAGTGCATTCCCTACTACAATATCAACATTTTCTCCTGAAAGAACTTTTTGACCTAAAACAATCCCTTTAGGTGCTAAAATATATCTTTTTTCTCCGTCTGCATACGCTAACAAACAAATATTTGCCGATCTGTTTGGGTCGTATTCGATTGTTTTTACGATAGCAGGGATATCATCTTTGTTACGTTTAAAATCAATGATTCTGTAGAATCTTTTAACACGTCCACCACGATGTCTAACAGTGATCTTTCCTTGATTGTTACGACCAGCATGGTTTTTTAAATTTACCAACAATGATTTTTCTGGTTCATGACCTGAAAGATTTGTTTTAAAATCTAATGAAGACATATTTCTACGACCATTGGTAGTTGGCTTATAATGTTTTAATGCCATTTATTTTGTCTCCTTGCTTAAAAATAGTTGCGGATCTTTCTTTTAAGCAGTAATTTCCGCTCTGTAAACTTAATAAATTAATGAATATCATTCCCATTCATTAATTATAAGAAGATTATTCACCACCGATTTTACGTTTTGTGGTAGTTTTCTTAGCAACTGAAGCAGTTTTAGTTGCTACTGTTTTTTTAGCAGCTAATTTTTGTGCTACTTTTGCTTCAACATCGGCTGATTTTTTAGCCTTTGCTGCTTTTTCTTCTACTTTTTGTTGTGAATTATCATCTGCTTTTAATTCACTTTCGTTAGGCAAGTAGTTCATGGTTTGTCCATCTTTTAAAGTAACCATTGCTTTCTTATAACGATTAGTGAAACCATGATAACGTCCTACATTCTTTGCTTTTTTATTAACTTTTATTGTATTTACACTTTCAACTTCTACTTGAAAAATTGTTTCAATCGCTTCTTTTATTTGGTATTTATTTGCAGCATAATCAACCTTAAAAACATATATATTGTTTTTTGTTCTTAAAATATCTGTTTTTTCTGAAAGAATAGGTGCTTTAATAACTTTAGTTAATTCCATTATTTAACTCTACTTTCTAGCAATTTAAGACTTTCATTTGAAACGATTAATACATCTGCTCCAATTAATTGTTCAACTGATAAAGAGTTTGCTTTTGATGTTGAAACATTTTGCAAGTTCGCAGCAGATTTATATACAATAGGACTTTCAGTAACGATTAATATACGTTTTAAGTGATCTACTTCTAATTCCTTTAATTTTGCAACTAATGCTTTAGTTTTGATTGCATCTAATGATAAATCGTTAATAATAACTGCTTTATCATTTGCTAATAAGGTTAGTGCAGAAACAAATGCTGCAAATTTAACTTTCTTATTAACTTTAAGTGAATAGTTTTTGTTTGCTTGTGGTCCAAATGCTCTACCACCACCTACTCAAATTGGTGATCTGGTTGAACTATGACGAGCTCTTCCTGTCCCTTTTTGTCTTCATGGTTTTTTACCACTTCCGCTTACTTGAGCACGGTTTTTAACTTGGTGTGTGCCCTGTCTTCTTGATGCTCTTTCAGATAAAATGGTATCAAAAACTGCTTGGGTGTAAATTTTTTCAGAACCAAAAAGTGATTTTGGTAATTGTGCATAAAAGTCTTTTTTAACAACAGTTTCTTTTACAACAGAAATCTTTGCTGACTTAGGAGCAGATTTGGAAGTTGTTTTTGTTTGCTTTGATGTTTCATTGGTAGATTTAACTTCTTTATTTATATTTGTTTTTTTAGCATCTGAATTTGTTTTCTTTGAAGTTGATTTAGAAGCAGGCTTATTTGCTACTTTTGCATCTGGAGTTTTTTTAGTTACAGGTTTTGTGTTTTCAGTTTTTTTGCTTTTAGTTTCAGCCATAACTATTTTTCTCCTTCCTTAGCCTCTGCTTCATCAATCAATGCCTTAAGTTGCACAGATGTCATACCCACAGAAACCTCAATATTATATTTTTTAGCATGTTCGATTAATTCATTCATTAATTGAACTTCTGCTACATTAACTAATTTAACTTCTTTATGATCTGGTAATCCTTTTACTGCTTTACGAATCATAACAAATGATTTTTTAGGTCCCGGAATTGAACCTTTTACTAATAAAATATTATTATCAGTATCAACTTTAATAACTTCTAAGTTTTGCACTGTTGTTTTTGCATGTCCTAAATGACCTGGCATTGTCATGCCTTTAAAAACTCTGTTACCTGAAATATCTCCAAGTGAACCTGTTTGTCTTACTGGTTGTGAACCACCACCACCACCATGAGATTTAGGTCCAATAGCTTGGTTGTGACGTTTAATAGTTCCTGCAAAACCTTTACCTTTTGAGATACCGGTTACATCTACTAATTCACCTGATTTAAAAATGTCAACTGTGATTGTTTGTCCAAGTTCATAACCTGACATATTACGAACTTCTTTTACGAAGCGCTTAGGTGTTGTGTTTGCATTTTTAAAGTGTCCTGTAAGTGGTTTGTTGCTACGACTTGACTTTTTATCAAAAACTGCTAATTGAGTCGCTACATAACCGTCTTTTTCTACAGTAAGCACCTTAGACACAACATTTGGTTGAACTTCCACTACTGTAACTGGTACACTAGCACCTGTTTCAGTAAAGATTTGAGTCATACCAACTTTACGTCCTAAGATTCCTTTCATTTGATCTCCTTAATTAAATTATTTTTGAACTTTTACTTGTAAAAGCACACCAGCAGGTAAATCTAAACGATTAATTTTATCAGTTAGTTGTGCTGAAGGGTTCTTGATTACAACTAATCTTTGGTGTGTTCTACTTTCAAATTGTTCACGACTAGTTTTGTTGATGTGAACAGATCTTAAAATAGTAACTTCATCTCTTTTAGTTGGAAGCGGAATTGGACCACTAACATCAGTTTTTTCTTCTTTAGCTAACAAAAATAATTTCTTTGCTGCTAAATCAACTAATGCATGGTCAAACCCTTTAACTTTGATGTTTAATTTACTCATTAAATGTTGTCTCCTTGTTCGATTTTTGAACATAACTCCCTATAAAAACCTCAACCGTCCTCAACAACAATGACGATTAAGCAACCTTATAGATCAATGTTATAGTTGCTTTTCAATTATAAAGCAAAAATAAAAATACAGAAATCAAAAATCCTGTATTTTTTCTAACAACGGATGTTGGTGTATCAACTATGAAATTCTGTTTTCTATTCACTCTGAAAGCACTTCTTCTGGAACATATTCAAATGCTTTTTCAACTATTTCAGTACCGTTTAATAAAATCATTGTAGGAACCTTTAGCACTTTTCATTCTGTATCTGGGTTTCTAAATAATTTTGCTTCTTCAGCATCCACATGAATGAATTGTACCTTAGTTTTTTCATATTTTTTTGCGATACGATCTAAGGTAGGTTTCATCATTTTACAGTCTCCACATCAACCTGTTGTAAAAATCAAGAATGTTAAATCATCTTTTTGCTTGCTTTCAATAAGTTTTTTAGCATCATCTCATAATAATTTGTCAAACATAAAAACTCCTTTAATTAAAATCTAATTTATCTAGCTCATCTAAGAAATCTTCATTTTGTTGTTGTTGAATTATTGAAGTTTCAACAGCATTTTTAAGCAGTTGATTCACTATTTGCTCATCAACTCTTGATAGTATACTCTTTTCTAGTAATTTAAAAGATGTTTTTTTGTAATCTATATCATAAAATTTTGCTGCTTTAAATAAAAAATCAAGATATTTTTCAAAATGAGTAGTTGATAAATAAAAACTTTTATGCGAATTTATAAATTTCTTATATTGCTGAATATTTCACTTATTTTTCTTGATAATTAACTTGATATCAAGGATATATAAACACAAAAAAACGACTATACCTATTAATAATAAAATTAATAATAAACTTGATAATGTAGGTAAATAAAACAAATTAATAAGTGTATCAAAAACAACCCCAACATTATTATAAATTGAAATATCTTCAATAGTTACTTTTTGTTTCGATGTCATAAATTTTGCATATCAACCGTTTTTAAAAATATGTGCAGGAAGTTTTGTGCTAAATTCTACATCATGATTGTATATATAATGCAGGATTAAATGAGTTAAGATAACAAAAAACAAAAAGAGAAATAGTAAAATTTTCAACATTCAATTTTTAAATGCAACAAAATCTATTTTATTCACACAAGATGTTCAACTGATAGCTTTCTTTTTAGTAAATAAAGTAAAAATTCATACTAATATCGCTAAAAATCCAAACAATAATGCAAAAAAGATGCTATTTCCAAATAAAAGCCCATATGTATATAAATATGTTCATTGCAGTCAATTAGGTAAAATTTTTGATACATATAAAGCACAAAAAAGCAGACTTATAAGGTAAAAACTCAAAATTAAAATTAACTTTCAAATTTTGAGTTTTTTTTCTAAAGTAATATGGTTGCTAGGTAAAAATTCAATGAATTTTAAACCTAGCGAATTAAATAATTTACTTTTTTTCATATTATATAGTTGTTAGTGAAAAAGCGATCATTGGATCTTTATCAGTTATTTTAAAGATTCTTTTTCTTACTGTTTTTCTGACTTTTTCATTGAATTCTCGCATTGTAGTAAAAGTTTTGGTATTAATAATTTCAATAATTGTATCTTTAATCAAATCATTTATTCTTGGTTGCTCTTGCACATCGATAACACCTACATAATTGATATGTAATTGTCCAATAATTTTCTTGGTTTTTGCTGAATAAAGCGAATTTATAATAATTACACCTTCACGGCCTAAAACTTCACGTTCTGCTAAAACTTCTGATGAAATATCCCCGACACCAAAACCATCTATAATGGTATCTCCAACATCTTTAATTTTACCATTATGTGAAATTAATTTTCCATATGCAAAATGTGCAACTTTTCCGTTTAATAAAACAATCGGATTAACTTCTTTTGCTAAATTTTTATCTTCTTTTATGTATGTAACTAAATCTACTAAATAACGATACAACCCTTGAGCAGGTAGTAAAACAGTGGGTTTAAGATTCTTAACCAAATTAAATACATCTTCTTTACTCGGACGACAATAAAAATATTCTTTTTCAGAAATATCAACTAAATTTGATGTCCTTTTTGCAATTTCATCTAATGTTACAGCTGCAAGCGATTCAAGACCGTTAACTGGAGGAGCAATCATAATTACACTATCATTTGAATCTATTTTTAAATATACATCTTCGTTATTAAGAATTCTTATAAAACGGGTATATAAACGTTCAATAGCACCAGTTACAAGCACAACAGCATTTGGATGCTTACTAATTTGTTTGTAATCAATTATTTCAGGGAACTTAAAATCTGGACTTATTTTTGCTTGAATTTGCTTCATTAAAAATAACAAGTCTGCGTATGCTTTTCCATAAGGTATTACTGGACGATTATATTTATTAGCAAGTTCTATAATCTGCTGCATCGATACCATATCTTCACTATAACCACCTACTATTATTTTAGTATTTGGTTTTGCAAATCTAAATGTTTTTTCTACACTATCAGGTAGATATAATTTTTCAATTGCTCTACCACCACCCTTATCTTTACCTGCATCAGTAACCAATGCATTAATTTTACGTTTATTAAAAAGTTTTGGTAAATGTAAAAATCAAGTTCTACCAAAAATTCCTAAATCACCTTCAATATAATTAAACATAAACACATAATCACCATTTGGTGTAATAAAATCAAAACCTAAGTTACCTGGAGCACTTCCTGGTAGTCCGATAGGTTGCACAAGTATGTTTCCAATTTTCTTACGGTCTGATAGAGCAATTAATTTATACGAATCATTTTTAATATTGTATTTATTAAGGCGTTCTTGGATAATTTGTTTATTTATAAAAGATGTATAAATTTTTAATCCTGGTATTTTCATTAAAAGTCATGGAAGTGCTGAAAAACTTTCATTACGAATATCTGTAATAAAAATACCTTGAATTTTTTTGCGATGTTTTTCTAAAAAAGTAAAATCAGGAATTAGTGTATCAACACCATTATTAGAGTTAATTGGTATTTTTACACCTGCATTTACAACATATAAATCATCGTTGTAGTCTAAAACATAACAATTTTTACCGTTTTCATCTTGCCCACCTAAAGCAAAAATATTTACTTTTTCCATTTGTCTCCTATGCTTATTCAATATAAATTCTTAATTTTAAAATAGTATATCTATTATAACAAAACAAAGTTAATTTTTATTTTTTTAATGATATTACAATAAAAAAGGCATAACTTATTATGCCAATCTTATTTAGTATTTTTCAATAAATCAATAAAACTTTTAAGTTCTAATGAAGCACCACCAACTAAAAATCCATTGATATCAGGTTGTTTTGATAATTCTGCTATATTACTTGGTGTAACACTTCCACCATATTGCACTACCACATCTTTTGATGTGATTTCGTGGATATATTTACAAATATCTTGTGCTATTTCAGGTGTTGCAACCTTTCCGGTACCGATAGCTCAAATTGGTTCATATGCGATAACTACTTTTTTCAAATCTAAATCTTTTAAAGAAACTTCAAGTTGCTTTTTAATAACTTCTTTGGTTTGTCCTGCCTGATATTGCTCAAATGTTTCACCAACACATATAATTGGTTTTAAATGGTATGAAATAACTTGTTTTGCTTTTACATTTACTAACTCGTCTGTTTCAAAATGATATTTACGTCTTTCTGAATGTCCTAAAATAACATACGATACATCTAAATCGATAAGCATACTAGCAGATGTATCACCTGTATAAGCACCTGATTCATATGGTGAACAATCCTGTGCTGCTAAGCGAAATTTTTCAACTGTATTAACAACAAATGAACATAAATTAGCAGCAGGTACAGCGATACCAAATTCAATGTTTTTTGGTAATAATTCATTGTTAGAAAAATATCAATCACCAAATTTCTCAAAAAATTCCTTGGATTCTGAATAAGTTTTATTCATTTTTCAATTACCAATAATAAGTTTTCTCTTCATTTAACTCCTTTAAAGTATTTTACAGTATTTTTAAATTATTTTTATAAATAAGTTTATTTTATGTTCTGTTCTAGTTCATTAATGTATTTTAATTATAAATAAAATATGAATAAAAATCGTGGAATGTTTTTGGAATCAGTTTTGAATAAAACGATAGATTATTATTGAAGACATAAAATTGCTTATATTGAAAAGAAAGGATTGGATGTTTCATTAAAAACAATAACTAAGGAAGGTAAGAAATTAGTAGTAAGAGATTCAAATATTTACAAAAAAAGTACTGTTGATTACATCGGCTGCTATAAAGGTATTTTTGTGTGTTTTGAAGCAAAAAGTTGTAACGAAGATCGCTTTGATTTAGCAAACCTTAAAGAACATCAAATAGATTATTTAAATAATATCAATTCAAATGGAGGGATAGCTTTTGTTGTTATATTTTTTTCACATGTAAATCGTTTTTTTAAAATTTACACAAGGTATTTATGTAAATTATTTAAAGAGGGTATACATTCAATTAAATTAGATGATGTAATAAAAAATTCCAAAGAACTTTCTTTAGAATTTCCATGTATTTTAAATATACTGGATGACTAAGCTTTTAAATCGACTAAATCTCTTAAATATTTAGAAGGTTTATATTTAATCACACGTTTTTGTGGAACAACTTGCTCTTCTTTTGTAAATCTGTTTACTATTGTACGTTGTTTTTTAACCACTGTAGAGAAAATACCTAAGTGTGATAATCTAACTGTGTCTTCTGCAATTAATTGTTCTTTAAGGACAAAAACCATTGCATCAAGTACTTTTTCAACATCTTTTGGTGATGTCTCTAATCTATCAGCAACTTCCAATAAGAAATCTTTTTTTGTCATTTATTCTCCTTGTTAAATAAAATATAGGTATATTATAATACTTTTTCAAAAAAATGCCTATATTTTAGGGATAAAAGTTTTTTAACTGCCTGAAAAAGGAATTGCAAACAAAAAAAATGAAATAGCTATATTTATAACAATAATTAAAAATAATGAAAACTTTTTCTTAGCAAGATAATATGAAAACAAAATTCCTATCGGGACATATATTTTTAATAATATATTTCGATATCCAACAAAAAACACTTCTTTTTTTTCTATCGCATATTTAGCCAGCGATTTATTAAATGACACTTCAGGGACAAAGATAGCTAAAAATAACTGTAATGCGAGAGATAAAATAATTCCAGCAACAATTGGACGCATAATAATTAACATATTTTTTACAAATGTATTAGTTTTGAACTTATTAATATATTTCATTGCTAACACCATAATAATAATTGCAGGTAAGCAAAAAATAAGGTATGTTAAAAACATTGCTAAATAACCCCATCATTGTCCGTTTGCTATTATATAACCTGTAAAAAAAGCGAATTTTGTTGAAACTACGCCAGGGGTAGAATTTGCAACAGTGAATATTGTATTAATATGGTCATCATTAATATTTGCACCAAAGTTTTGTACCAAAAAAATTCATAATCAACGAAAGATTGGCATAAAAACTTGTCCTCCACCAAATACTGATAAGGAAATTAAAATCAAAAAAGGTAGAGCAACTAAAAAAGCCAAAATCATTATTTTCTTCCTAATTTAATTTGTTTTTTCTTTTTTCATAAAATCAAAAAAATTATTGAATATATTAATAAAACTAAAAAAATTGCTACTACCGGAATGTTATATGGTGCCGGAACAAAAAAACTATATGAAAATGCAAAGATAAAAATAGTAAGTCATAAAGGCATAAAAATTGCTTTATTTGCTTGTTTAATAAATCTAATTGCAAATTCCAACAAAAATGCAATAATTGCTATTAAAACACCTACTGATAGGATTCTTACATACTGAATTGGTATTTTATTAACTAAAATTAAAAAAGCAAAAGCAAGTAAAACATGGGGTAAAATTGCTATAAGTGTAATTAATGTTCCTTTTCATTTACCTAATAAATGAATTGATATATATGAAAGTGTTTGAATAACAGAAGCGCCTGGCAATAAATTGGTAACAATGACAATGTTTTCAAACTCTTCAAGTGTAATTCAGTTTCTTTTTTCAACTGCCTCTCTTTTAATAATAGGCATTAAGGCATTGCCTCCACCAAAACCTATAAAAGTAACTTTCAAAATAAATAAAATTAATTGTGTAATATTAACTTTTCTCATAATTATTTAAGTAAAAAAGCATACTATGTGTATGCAATTTACTTTTTCTTTAAATTATCTGAGAATTTTTCAAATTCAGAAGCTAAATCTTTAAAAGTTGCAGTTTCACCTGGTTTTAATGTTGAGCAATTTCCTTTACATTCTGGTTTTTTACATTTTGGACATGTTGATTCAGGTCTTTTAAGTTTGCATAATCCTTTGCAATCTGTTTTACCACAATGTGGACAGGTTTGTGATTTTTGTAATTTACATTCTCCCTTACACTCTTTTTTTTCACAGTGTTTGCAAACTTCTTCTTTTTTCATTTTACATTCACCACGACAACCTAATTTACCACATAATGGACAAACATGTGCTTTTTGAAGTTCGCATTCACCTTTGCAACCTACCTTACCACAATTTGGACAAGCAATAGATTTTTCAGTAGTTTGTTTATTTAAATGACATTTGACATCCTTGCAAGTAACAGCATTATGAGAATGTGTTTTATTTACCTTACATTCTCCTTTACATCCTATTCTTCCACATGAACACTTTTCCATAATTATTCTCCTTTATTAAAGTTCGTTATATTGAGATTTAATTTGCAATATTTAATGCTCTATAATTTTACTATATTTAGATAATAAAATAATTAAAAAGCGAAAAAATGCCGTTATTTTATTAATAAAACAGGTTTTTAGTTTTTTGATAAATCCGAATTTTGATTTTCAAGCATTTCCTGCTGTTTTATTTCTTCAATTCTTCTGACAACAGAATAATATAAATCAACTAACTCTTGTTCTTGTTCTTCCAATGTTTTATAAGGATCTAAACTAAAATTATTTTTAACTTGTAAAAATACTGGGTCTGAAAGCATTTCTTTGGTAATAAGGGATTTTTTGCCAACATGATTTGAGAAAATACTTAACATAACATTGTATGCTATATCATCTAGTAATGCTTCAAAAAGTTTAGTTCCTTCATCGGTGTAAATTTGATAAGGATTTTTTTGCGAGTATTGAACCAAATGCACATTTGAACGCAATTTATCCATACGGTTGATATGAGTTTGTCATTTATTATCTAAAACCCTTAGGATTGTAGCACGTTTTAAATCAACTAATTCTTCGTGTGATGTTTTTTCGGTTGCATTCTTAAGTCATTCTTGATATACACTTAAAATAATATTAGAAACATAATCTGGTAAATCACTTTCATGAATCGCACTGATTTCTTGTAAATTAAATTCAAACTTAACTAACTGACCGATATTAGCATTTAAAAAACTTACTAAACCTTCATAATTATAAATTTTATTATGAAGTTGATATTCACCACTTTTCACTATTGCACGAGCTGATGAAGCAATCATTCTACGAACAATAAAATCAATATTAGGTGAACCCAAAATTAAATCACGCTGTGAGTAAATCAAATCTCTTTGCTGACGAATAACATCATCATAATGCAACACTGATTTACGCGAATCATAATTCAATCCTTCGATTTTCTTTTGGGCATGATTAAATGCGTATTTAGTATTTTTATCAGTTATTTCGCTTCCATCTTCGCTTTTGAAAGCATCTTTAAAAACATCAAAGGTTGAAAAACGACGCATTAGTTGATCATGCATAGAAATAAAGAATTTACTTGTTCCGATATCACCTTGTCTACCAGAACGACCACGCAACTGATTATCAATTCTTCGCGATTCAGCTTTTTCGGTTCCTAAAACATACAATCCACCTAATTTTAATGCCTCAGGTGATGGTTTGATATCGGTTCCACGACCAGCCATATTAGTAGCAATTGTAACTGATTTAACACTACCTGCCTTTGAAATAATTTCAGCTTCTTGAGCATTTTGTTTTGCATTCAAAACTGTATGTGGAATCCCTTTATGAAGTAGCATTCGGTGCAATAATTCAGATTCTTCAATCTGTGCAGTTCCTACCAATACTGGTTGTCCTTTATGATAAAGTTCTGCTATTTTTTCAACAACTGCATTTCATTTATCTTCATAACTTCCATAAATTGAATCAGGTTCATCAATTCTGGCGATAGGTTTATTTGTGGGTACCACATTCACTCGCATATTATAAATATCAATAAATTCTTGTTCTTCAGTTTTTCCTGTTCCTGTCATTCCACATAGTTTTTTAAACATTCTAAAGAAGTTTTGGTATGTTATTGTCGCTAAAGTCTTGGTTTCCGCTTCAATTTCAACCATTTCTTTTGCCTGTATTGCCTGTTGCAATCCTTCGGAATAACTACGACCATCCATTATCCGGCCAGTAAAACTATCAACTAGTTCGATTTTCCCTTCACGTACTATATATTCAACATCAACACGCATAATTTTATGGGCACGCAAAGCATTCTGAATCAAATGTATATGTTCAGAATTTTCGATGTTATAAATATTTTTAGTTTTATAAAAACGATTTGCTTTAGCAATTCCTTGGTGAGTTAAAGCAACAGCCTTTGATTCGTCGTCTATGATATAATCATCAGGGCCTAGGGTACGAACAAATTGGTCTGCAGAAAAATAAGTTGCTACATCTTCTTGTTCACCCCCTGAAATAATTAAAGGTGTTTTTGCCTCATCGATTAAAATTGAATCAACCTCATCAATTAAGCAAAACTGAAGCCCTCGCTGAACTTTTTCAGCAACATTTTGCACCATATTATCACGTAAATAATCAAAACCTAATTCTGAATGCACTGAATAAGTTATATCGCACGCATAAGCGGCTCGTTTGTGATCGGGATCTAATTGTGCTTTATTTATTCCTACGGTTAAACCTAAAAAGTTAAAAACTTGTCCCATTTCTTCAGCATCACGCACTGTTAAATATTCATTAACTGTTGAAACAATAGCGCCTTTACCCAATAAGGCATTTAAATATACAGGTGCAATTGAAGTTATCGTTTTTCCTTCACCTGTTTTCATCTCAGCAACAGAACCTAAATCTAATAAAAGTCCACCTAAAATCTGAACATCAAAAGGACGCTTACCTAAAACCCTTTTGGTAGCCTCCCGCGAAACCGCAAAAACATCATTACGAATTTCTTCTAATGTATGTCCTTCTGCAAGAAATTTCTTGAAAATTTCTGTTTGTTTTTTTAGTTCTTCATCACTAAGTTGTGAAACATATTTTTCAAGTTTATTTATCTGTTTTAAAGCACTTTCTGCAATTCGCATTTCAGTTGTTTTAAAATCTAACATCTTTGATAAATTCATATTATTTAATTATACTTAATTTGTTATTTTTTAATATATTTTATTTGTAAGTCTTATATATGCTGCTTGTGCTATCATAGCTGCATTATCTGTTGCATATTTTAATTTTGGTATGATAGTATTAGGGTGTAATTTAACAAATTCTTTGCGCAGTTCTGAATTCGCCGAAACTCCACCACCTAAAATTAATGTTTTAACTTTATATTGGTTCAATACAGCAGTTGTTTTTTCACACAAATATTCTATCGCTGTTTTTTGAAAACTTGCAACAACTTGGTTTATATCAATATCAATATTTTTCATTTTTTGATTATTTATATAATTCAAAACCTGTGTTTTTAAACCACTGAAGGAAAAGTCATATGGATTTTTAGTATGTGGTTTGCTAAATTTTATATATTCACCTTGATAAGTTTGTGAAATCTTATCAATTAAAACACCACCAGGAAAACCTAACCCAGATTTAACGGCAACTTTATCAAAACATTCTCCAACTGCATCATCCAATGTTTCTCCAATAATATCAAAATCAAAAACATCATGAGCAAGAATAAGTTGTGTGTGACCTCCCGAAACAAGTAAACATAAAGCAGGGAATTCAACATCTTGATCAATTGTTGCTGAAAACAAATGTCCGTGCAAATGATTAATTGGTATAGGCAATTTATTAATAGAAAGTGCTATGGCATAGGCGAATAAAAAACCAATTTGTAAGGTTCCTATTAATCCGGGTTCCTTTGTATAGGCAACGTAATCTATTGTCTCAATAGGATATTTATTAAAAATTATTTTTTGTAAAACAGCAATGTTCTTAACATGTTCTCTGGAAGCTAACTCCGGGATTGTTCCACCATATTCTTTGAAAATATCAATTTGTGAAATTGTGGATAACTGTAAAATCTTACCATCTTCTAATATTGCTAATGATGTATCGTCATGTGATGTTTCGATACCTAAAATACGCATTATTTACTTCCTATTTGTGGTTTTTTAATATATATAGGTTCAACTTCTAATGGATGTTTTTTTGTAAAAATGTGTTGATAAGCAAGGAATTTGGAAATAACTTTCTGGTAATTAATGTTATCAAGGGTTATATTATCTGTTGCATCAATAACTTTAGTGCTTTCAAAGATATCTTCTGTTTTTAAGAACATCTGTTTATCAAAAAAATAAACTTTTTTTCCTTGTGCATCGGTGTAAAAAGTATCTTTATCATTCTGCATCATCAAAAGTTCAAATGTCGTAGTTGTATAAAAATCAATATTATTAGCCAATGCTAGTGTTCTAAAGAAAACAAAACCAACTCGAACTCCTGTAAAAAAACCAGGACCTAAATTTATATATAAACCATTAATTTCATTAATTTTTATATTAAAATCATTGAAATATTTAACTATTAAATCTATCTTTTTTTTATAATTCTCTAAAATCACTGATTTTATTAAATTAAAATTAAGGTCAAATAAAGCGATACAAAAATCTTTTCCAGTGGTATCCAAAAATAAATTATACAATTTCAATTTTATACTTTCTTGTGTTATCAAAACTTATGTCAACTTTTACATATGCATCAAAAAGTAAATTCTTTTTTTCCGGTCATTCAATAGCTACAATATTGTCATCAAAGTAATCTTCAAATTCATCAATATCACCTTTATATGTATATAAATCAATATGAACTAATCCGTTATAAACTTTCATATAATTAAAACTAGGTGATGTAATATTTTCTTTTATTCCTAATAACTTACCTAAAACTTGTACAAAAGTTGTTTTTCCTGCACCTAATTCACCAGATAACAAAAGATACTTTTTTAGTTTTATTATAGGTAAAAAAGTTTGAATATTCTCTTTTAGTTGTTCTAAATCGTTAGCAAAAAAACTATATTCTTTCATATTCTTTCAACGAATCAACAATATTTTCACCTGTCCCAATTACTATCGCTTCTGGCCCAGTATGAATAGCAACAACAGTAGGGATTGGAAAAACTAGAATGTTACCATCATAAGAATTTTTATAATAATCAATAATTTCTTGATCAAAATCACCATTTGCTGTTAAAAGAACTAAATCTCGGTTTTCTTTTAACTCTAATTTGCGGTTAATTTCATCAAAAACACTTTTTAAAAAGATTCTCCCTTTTCCTTGTTTAACTAATTTACCCTCACGAAAACGAATTAATGGAACTATTTTTAAAAGTTTTGCTAAGGTTGCTAATGCTGGTGTTAAACGACCTCCACGAACTAAATAATCATTATATTTAGGTATCAATGTAATATCTAAACTTTTATTTCAGTCGGATACATTTTTAATCGATAAGTCTACATCGTTGCTCAGAGCAAACTCTTTTTTAAATCTTGAAACTTGATCTAAGACTGTAAAAGAAAGATTTAAAGAAGCAACCACCTTAAGTTTAGGAAATTCCAGCTCAAGATTTTTTAAAATCTGATATTGGCCCGATAAATGCATTGAAATAGGGAATACAACTAAATTTTCATATTCATTAGATAATTGGGCAAATAAATCACTTGCATAACCAATTGGTGTTGCAGATGTTAAAACATTTTTAATATTCTTATTAAATACTGTAAACAAATTGTCTTTAGTTATTTCAATACCATCTTGATATGATTTTCCATCTATTTGGATAATAAGTGGTAAATAATAAAATCCTAGTCTTTGTGCTTGTTCTTTTGTCAGCCCACTAGAGGAATCAATAATAATTGCTAGTTTTTTCATACTTATCTATTATAATAAAAAATGTTATAATGTTAAATATGATTATATGTAATAATTTAAATAAGTTTTTTTCTAATACATCTATTATATTCGTGGATGCAAAAGTAGTTATAAATAAACAAATTAGAACACAGAATGCAATATTTTTCATAGATTTGCAAAACAATGTAAATTCAATTAATCTGCTTGATAATAAGTTGCTTGATATTAAGGAAAATCAAAGTTATTTTACTTTAAACACAGAGCAAAAAAGTATATTGATGCAAATTGCTAAAACAGAAGGTCTTGTTATAAAAGATGAACAAAAATTTATTTATGGAGAAATTATAGAAAGAAATAATCATCCTAATAGTGATAAATTATACATTCTTAAAATAAATATAAATAAAGATAAATTAATTCAAATTGTAACAAATACAACTGATTCACAGGTTGGTAAAATAGTAGTTTTAGCACTTCCTGGAACAGTTATTAATGATGGTAGCGCTGTTTTATTAAGCAAACTTTTAGATGTTGAAAGTTTTGGGATGTTATCGGGTTATAAAAGCCTAGGATTAAATGGTGATGGTTTAATTTTTGGAACTAAAAACGATATCGGAAAGGACTTTGGATTTTAATGAAAAATATATTAAAAGAATTAAATAATCGTGGTATCTTAAAACAACATAGTAATATTGATAAATTTAATAATTTAACTACAAATGATGCTGTATATGCTGGATTTGACCCTACTGCAACTAGTTTGCATTTAGGTAATTATCTGCAAATTTTAACCTTACTTCGTATGCAAAAAGCAGGATGAAATACTATTGCAATCCTAGGTGGTGCTACCGGGATGATTGGTGATCCTTCGTTTAAAACCAGTGAAAGAAAACTACTTGATGAAAAAGAATTAATAGAAAATAAAAATAAAATCAAAATGCAGCTTGAACATTTTGGATTATATGTAGTAGATAATTATGAATTTTACAAAGATATGAATTTAATTAGTTTCTTAAGGGATGTAGGAAAATTAGTTAATGTAGCATATATGTTATCAAAGGATTCAGTTGCTAAAAGAATTGAAAATGGATTAAGTTTTACTGAATTTTCTTATCAATTAATTCAAGGATGAGACTTTATTCGTTTATATCAAGATTATAATGTAAAAATTCAAGTAGGTGGTTCTGACCAATGGGGAAATCTTTCAACTGGATTAGAAATGATTTCAAAAAAAATAGGAAACGATCATCAAGCATTTATTTTTACAACTAACTTATTAACAGATGAAAATGGAAATAAATTTGGTAAATCAACTGGTGGTGGAAGTTTATGACTTGATAAAAATATGACTAAACCTTATGATATGTATCAATTTTTATATAAGCAACCAGATAGTCAAATTGAAAAACTTTTAAAATGACTCACATTTTTATCACTTGATGAAATCGATAATGTTATGCAAAAACATATTAAAGATCCAGCAAATCAATATGCTCAAAAGGTTTTAGCATACGAAGTTATAAAAGACATCCACAGTGAAAATGATGCTAAAATATCGCAAGCAACAAGTGAAATTTTATTTAATAAAAACTTTGATATCACAACTTTATCAATAGATATAATCACTTCTTTAAAAAATCAAATTCCTACTTTAACTGTTAAAAAAAATAACAATATCATAGAATCGTTGATTGAAAAAAAATTAGTTCACTCAAAACGTGAAGCTCGTGAATTTATTGAAAAAAAAGCAATTAAATTAAATAATGTTGAAGTGAATTTACAAACAACTTTTCAATCCAAGCTTTTTGATGGGAAGTTTGCTTTATTACATATCGGTAAGAAAAAGTTATTTTTGATAGAAATTCATTAGAATTTACACATTTTTTTCTTCTAGTAAAAGAGAATTGCCGTACAAAAGTCTCTGCAAATATTTGCTTTGACTTTTTAAATTTTTATGCAAATTTTGTATAATATAACAAGTTATTATGACAAATAAAGAAAGGACAATATGGCAAATTTAGTTAATAACAGAGAAGCACATCATCCAGATGGATTTCAACCAAATGTAGATTCAAGACCTACTGCTGCAACAACATCAACAGCATCAAAGGTAATTTTCTGAATCCTTGGAATTCTTCTTCTATTTAGTGGTGTAATTTATTATTTTGTAAAAAGAAATAGTTTTAATAGAATGCAATTACAAACAAATGAATCGGCTTCAACCATTGATGTGTTCTTAACACAACGTTATGACACATTAAACAAACTTGTTGAAATTACAAAAAGTTACAGCAAGTATGAAAATGAAACACTTACACAAATTGCAAAAATGAGATCATTAGTAAGTCAAGGTGGAGTTGCTAATGCAAATGAAATCGAAAAGCTTAACACAAGTGTTTTCGGAAGATTGATGGCAGTTTCTGAAGCATATCCAGAACTAAAAGCAATGGATGCTTATAAAGAATTAATGAATCAATCAACATATTTAGAAAGAGAGCTACAAGCTGCAAGAAGACTATATAATAAAGATGCTAACATCTTTAATAAAGAAATTTTCTCATATCCTGCTTCAATTATTGCGGCAATGTTAAAGCTTGAAACTCTTCCTTTATATGCAGCATCTGAACAACAAAAACAAGATGTTTCAATGAAAGGTTTATTTTAATAATAAATAGTGAGAGTTGTTCGCGATTATCAAAAGTTTGCTGATTATAAAAATAAAGCAGACGAAAAACTTCTACCAATTGTTACAACAGTAGTAAATAACATTCTAACTCCCGAAGTAATGAATGAATATAAAAAAGCATTTAAAAAATTCTGAGTATCTCTTTTAAGTACTATTATACCTGGTGTTGTATTCTTAATAATCGGTGCCATTATTATCAGTGTAGTAAGTAATGGTTTTATTCCTTTTTTTGTTTTTTTAATCTTATTCATTATTTCTATTCTAATTGGTGTTATTTTAGGTGCTGTCTATTGAAGAAAATTTTATCGTTTTAGGGTTAATTTAGCTCATGTATTAAAACAAAACTTAAACCAAGAAGCACTATATGTTGAATCATTTAATATCCTTGATGATGAAATGGATTATATACCAGCAGAAGAAAGTACTGATTTTAAAGAAGCATTTAGACATTGTCAAGTTAGCAAAAAGGATTTACATAGATTTACAGTTGGTATTCCTGGTGAGGCATATATATCAGAAGTTAAAGAACCAAAACATTGTTTATTAATGAAACACTATCCACTTTCTCTTATAAATGTCCACTGAGTTTATGAAAGAAGAGATAGTAAAGGTAATCTAACTGAAGAAAAACATTACTATACCGGTATGCTTAAAATAGATACAAGATATCTTGAAGATAAAGCAATGGTATTTACATTAATGGTTGGAAAACTTGCTAGTGGTAGTGGTTTACAAAAAATTCAAATGGAAAACAAAGAATTCAACAAGTATGTTACACCAATGATAAACGATAGATTTAAAGCCACAATGATGTTTACACCATTATCACAAGAATTAATGCTTAAGCGTCTTAAAGATACCCAAGGTTCAAAAATTAAAAGATTTAATGTTTTTTCTACTGGAGATTTTATCTACTTAAACTATAATGTTGATTTTGGGTTTATGTATCTTAATGTCCCACTTCGTTTAAAAAACAAAGAAATAGTAATTAATAAAATTTATAACGATCTATTAATTGACACTTATACTTTATACTATATGCTTTCATTCATTAACATTCCAATTTACTTACAATAAAATAAGGTTTGCACCTTATTTTTTATTATCCAATAAATTATTTCAACTACTAATATAATCATTAATCTGCGAAAAGATTTTCTTATTTTTATCTATTTTTACTGATAAAAATGAATAAATAATATCACAAAGCATAAAATAAGAAATCTTTGAGCCTAGCACTCCGATACGATACTTTTGCTCAAGCGAATCAACATACAATAAATTCAAGGAATGATTGCTTTGTAAACTCTGATTCTTTGTTCATACAGAATATGGAATATTATTTGTTTCTAAGAAGTTTATAACAAATTTTATTTCTAAAGTTGTTCCTGATTTAGATATCACTGTTACATGCACTTTTTTAAGTTGTAGCAATGAATTAAAGCTTAAAAAGGTATGTACATCACTACAATATAAAACATTAAATCCTATTTTTCTTAAATTATTAGCAAAATAAGCTGATATCATACCAGAATCACCAATGCCAAAAAATAGATTAATTTTGTATTCTAATAATGTGTTAATATACTTGTAAATGTATTTATTATCTAAAAACTTATTTACACTTTTTTCAATTGTAAACATATAATGTGATTTAATATTAGAAATTACATCTGATAAATTTTCGCTTGATTCATTATTATTTCAATCAATACGATCATCTAAATATTGCAATCTTGCTGAAATATAGATTCTTATATCTTGAATATTTCTAAAACCTAATATTTTTGAAATACGAGAAATAGTTGCTTGTGACACATCAAGCTTATCAGATAATTGCAAAGTTGATAATTCTAAAAAACCATTCGGATATAAACTAATAAAATCGGTTAATTTTATCAATGATTTTATATGTTGATTTGATGTAATTATTTGCTTTAGATTATTATCAAAAATTTCTTTTTTCATAGGTAAAAATAATTATATATTTTGCTTATAAAAATGCAAATTATTTTTGTGTTTTATGCTTTTTATGTTTCTTTATTTTGCAATATTTTTTTCTTTATTCCTCTTCTTTATTTTAATCAATCTTATTATAAAACTATATAATACAAAAAGATGACACATCTGTGTCATCTAAATTATTATAATTCTGCACCTTTATTTGATGTAATCTGGTTATTAATACTTTCTGCTTCGACTCCAACTATTGCTTGAAATGATTTTTCAGAAACTTTTACTAAACCAAATACACCTGCTTTTTTCAAATCTTCTTCAGATACTTTACTTCCATCTTTAACTTCATAACGAAGTCGTGTTGAACAGTTTTCAAAAGTTGTTATATTATCTCAGCCACCAAAAGCTTTAACAATATTTCTTGCTTTTGTTGAAAAGCTACCATCATTTGCTTCTGGTGAGACAACTTCTTTTATTTCTTCTTCTGAACGTATGATACCTTCACCACGACCAGGTGTTGATAAGTTAAATCCTTTGATAAATCCAACCCCTACACCAAAGTAAGCAGCAGCAGTTACAAATCCAATAGGGAAAATTCATCCTGGGTTAGCAAATACTCTTGCTGCACCTGTATAACCTGATTCGTTGATTATTCTTAATGACTTAGGTATTGAAGTAATGTAGTCTAATAATCCAGCTGAAAATCCAAATCCTAATTGTATTCCAAATGCTCCTGTTATAAATGCAAAGATACCTGTTAAGATTGCATGTGATAAGTATAAAAGTGGAGAAACATATAAGAAAGCAAATTCAATTGGTTCTGTAATACCTGTTAAAAAGCTTACAATTGCTGCTGAACCATATAACGAAGCAACTTTAATCTTTTGCTCTTTGGTTTCTGCTGAATAAACAAATGCACCCACTAAGGCAGGCAATCCGAACATCATCATTGGGAAGAAACCTGCTTGGAAGATACCACCTGGGTTGCCTTTTGCTTGTCCTTGTAAGAAAATAAGAATATCACCATTTACAGTTTGTGATGGATTACCTTCTTTTGGTCATTCACCTAATTGGAATCAGAATATGTTATTTGGAATATGATGTAATCCGAATGGAATTAAAAGTCTGTTTAAAAATCCATATACACCCATTATTCCCGCTCTTGTAAAGCGCGCTTGTGCTGATAAATTAAATGATTCACCTTGTTTTGATGTTACGGCTTTTGACATCGCTTCTGAAATAGCAAAAATCACATAACCGATTCAAGGGAAAATAACTGCTCAAACAATTGTAAATAATGTTGATGCAATAATAGCAACTGCTGGAACTAATCTTTTTCCACTAAAGAATCCTAACACTTTTGGCAATGTAACATTGTTTGAGTGATTATATACAAATGCGGTTAAAGCACCTACTACAATACCATTAAGTACATTTTTAGCAAGAACATCATCTGTTTTCTTTCCGAAAATTGAATGAAAACCAGTTGAAACTACTTGATAAGTTCTAGTAAATTCCTTAAATCCTGTTCCTGATTTTGCATCCTTAGGCGAAGATGCTACAAAATCCTTAATAGCACCTGTATCAGTATCTACATAACCTTTATGTACAAACAAAGTTCCATAATACACATCGGTTAAAGCAACCATTAAAAAGGTTAATATCATTATTCCAATAAATCCAGCAAATGCTGCTTCACCCCGTTTGTCTTTTGTGAAAGCAAATGCTACACCTACTGCAAATATAATGTATAAGTTTGAAAATACTGCATCACCACTTTTTAATAATAATGATTGCACAAACTTACCAAACGGAGAATCACCTGGTAATTCTGCTCCGATTCTTAACAAGATCGCAGCAACCGGTAGCACCGCAATCGGAAACATCAATGCTGATCCTATACGTGAGAGTTTTGTCATTCATCCTTTAGTTAACCCACCTGAAAATGTTTTTTTAGCAGTTGTAGTCATTATTTACCTCCTGCTTTAGCTAAAAGAAGTTTTTTCTTCTTCAAAAAGAATCCATGTGAAGCAATTGTAGCGATAATTGCTCCAAAAAAGCTAAGAAAGAATAAGAATCCCATTGCACCTATCACATCTGATCGAAATTTTTTGAAAGCAGCAACATATGCATCATAATGAGCACCTAGTTTTTCTCTTGAAAACCCGTGACTGTTTTCTGTGAAACCTCCAAATAATCCGATAAGTATGATTAAGAAGACAATAAATAAAGTTCATAAAATAATATAAACTCATTGCGACCAGTGCAAGTCTTTGAGTTTTTTTAAAAATTTATCCATATAACCTCACTGAGTGATTTACACTCTAAAATATTATAAAATCATTTTCATATACAAATGCTAAGATGAAAAAATTTTTCATATTTTTTGTTTTATTAATGATGTTTAATATAAAAAATAAAAAATTTTTTTATTTAACATATCAAATAGACTTCCATAATAAAATAATTGCGAGGTTGTTATGAACAAACATTTAGATACATTAAATTATAAACAGCTTGTAAATATTTTTGCTGAATCAAATAAAGATGTAATCAAAGCATATAATAATTTGAAAAAAGATATTATTCAACTTGCTAAGCAATGTGTTAAAGTCATCAAAAAAAACGGTAGAATATTTTATGTAGGTGCTGGTAGTAGTGGAAGAATCGCTTTATTAGATGCTTTAGATATTTTACCTACATTTGGAGAGTTAAATTGATTCAAATACTCGATGGCTGGTGGAGATGCAGCAATCTTAGCGTCATTAGAAGGCTATGAAGATGATTATAACTTAGGTTACTGTGATGCAAAAAAAGAAAATATTAATAATAAAGATTTAATCATCGGTTTGTCTGCATCGGGAAATACTAAATATATAAAAGGTTTTTTTGTTTATGCAAAAACTACTAATGCAAAAACTACCTTGATAGCAAATCAAAAAAATGGAGACTGTGAATCTGTTTCAGATGATGTTATAGTTGGTGATGTAGGTAAAGAAGTTATTTCTGGTTCTACTCGTTTAAAAGCAGCGACTTTGCAAAAACTTATCTTAAACACTATCTCATCAATTACTGCTATAAAACTAGGTAAAGTATATGATGATTTAATGATTGACTTAATTCCTAAAAACGAAAAATTAGTTAAGCGTAGCATTGATATTTTAAAACAAATAACACATATATCTGCATTAGATGCACAAAAGTTATATTCAGAAGCAGATCAAAATATTAAAGTTGCTGCTGTAATGCATTTAAATAAAGTTGATAAAATAAATGCGATTAAGCTATTAAAAAAATCACATAATAATTTAAGGGAAGTAATTGGATAATGAAAATAGAAAATGTTAAAATTATAAATTATAACAACATCATTGATTGTGCTGATATATATATAAAAGATCATAAAATACAAAAAATTATACCAAATCAAAATCAAGCAAAATATATAGCAGTTCCTGGATTTATCGATACACATATACACGGTTTTTATAATTACGATGTTATGGAAGGAAGCGATGCGGTTTCTGCTATTTCAAAAAAACTTGCTCAACATGGAACAACTGCTTTTATGCCTACATTGATGACAAATCAGTGACAAAATATTTTAGATGTTTTAGACGATGTGAGTAAAAATGCTAAATATGTTGCAAGAAATTTAGGTTTGCATTTAGAAGGTCCTTTTATTGCAAATGCTAAAAAAGGAGCACATAAATTTGAGTATCTTAAAAAACCAACTGTTTCAGATATCGAACAACTTATTAATGCATCACAAAACACACTAAGAAAAATATCATTCGATCCTGATGTGGTAGATATAGAAGTATTTAAACAGATGCAAAAACACAATATAATAGGGTCTATCGGACATTCAGCAACTGATTTTGAAACTACATCAAAGTTCTTTGATAATGGTTGTAAATCTGTATGTCACTTATGAAATGCTATGTCAGGAATTGACTCAAGAAACCCTGGTTTGCTTCAGGCTGCATTAATGAACGAAAACACCTATGTAGAAATGATTTTCGATTTATTTCATATTTGTAAACAGTCAATTTGATTCACTATCAAAAATAAAGGTTTTGATAAAATTATTGCTGTTTCAGATGCAATTAAACCTGCTTATTATAAAGATGGAGAAAATATTTCAGGTGATATCCCTGTTATAAAAGATGGATTAAAAATAACTTTAAAAGACAGTAATACTATTGCAGGTTCAGGTATTAGTATACACGATGCTTTTAAAAACTTATTGAGTATCAATGTAAAATCTTGTGATGCAGTAAAAATGACATCATATAATGCTGCTAAATACTTAGGATTAAATAAAAAGTTAGGTAAAATCAGGACAGGTTATCTAGCAGATATAGTATTAATGGATTATAATTGAAATATCAAAAGTGTCTATATTGATGGAAAAAAGGTAAACTAAGGAAAATATGAAAGTTATAATTAAAGAAAATTCAGATTTACAAGCTAAATATGCAGCAGATTTAATAGCAGATGCTATTAAATCAAGACCTAATTTAAACATTTGCTTTGCAACTGGTAACTCACCTATAAAAACATATCAATTATTGATTCAAAAATATCAAAATAAAGAGATTTCTTTTAAAGATGTTACAACATTTAACCTTGATGAATATGTTGGAATTGATATAAAAAACCCTTGCTCATACCATTATTTTATGTTCAATACACTTTTTAATTATATTGATGTAGATAAATCAAATATTAACCTGCCAAACGGAATAGGAAATATTGGTTTAAATGCTAAAAAATATGAAAAGTTAATAGCAGAAAAAGGTGGTATAGATTTAATGATACTAGGAATCGGTATCAATGGACATATTGCATTTAATGAACCAGGTTCAAAAATCAATGATATAACTCGTGAAGTAATTTTGTCTGAAAGTACTATAAATGCTAATAAAAAGTATTTTAACAATATAAAGTTAGTTCCAAAAACAGCTATATCAATGGGTATCGGAACTATATTAAAAGCAAAAAAAATTATTTTATTAGCAGATGGAGATTCTAAAGCAGATGCAATTACAAAAACAATAAATGGTCCTGTTTGCTCGGATGTTCCTGCTAGTTTCTTACAAACACATAATGATGTAACTATAATTTTAGATTCAAAAGCAGCAAAATTATTATAAAACTTTCAATAAGGAAACCTTATTGATTTTTTGAATAATTTATTTTATATAAATCAATCATTTAGTAAATAAAATCATAGAATAAAGCCTTAAAAGCATAATCTTAATGATTAATGAATATAAAAAATATGGTAAAATATATTAATACAAAAAGCAATTTCTAAATTATATAAAAGAATTTGCTAAAATTATTGGTGCTTATGGACAGGACCTAGATGAAAGACTAGGCTATGGTTGGTTTTAGCGCTAAGACAAACTAAATTAATTTAAATCATAAACAATATGAAAGGAATATTAATATGGCAAAATTAGAATTTGATCGTAGTAAAGAACACGTTAACGTTGGAACCATTGGACACGTTGATCACGGTAAAACAACTTTGACTGCTGCTATTGCTACAGTTTTATCTAAAAAAGGACTTTCAGAAGCTCGTGATTATGCTTCAATCGATGCCGCTCCAGAAGAAAGAGCTCGTGGAATTACAATTAACACAGCACACATTGAATATCAAACTGAAAAACGTCACTATGCTCACGTAGACTGTCCTGGACACGCTGACTACGTTAAAAATATGATTACCGGAGCAGCTCAAATGGATGGTGCTATCTTAGTTGTTGCTGCAACCGATGGACCAATGCCTCAAACTCGTGAACACATTCTTTTATCAAAACAAGTTGGTGTACCTCGCATCGTTGTATTCTTAAATAAATGTGATATGCTAGAAGGTGATGAAGGTGCAGAAATGATCGACCTTGTTGAACTTGAAGTTCGTTCACTTCTTACAGAATATGGATTTGATGGAGATAATGCTCCTGTTATACGTGGTTCTGCATCATTAGCATTATCAGGTGATGCAAAATGAGAACCAAAAATTATGGAATTAATGGATGCAGTTGATACATACATTGAAACACCTATTAAAGACTTTGAAAAACCTTTCTTAATGGCTGTTGAAGATGTATTCACCATTACAGGACGTGGAACAGTTGCTACAGGACGTGTAGAGCGTGGAACACTTAAATTAAACGAAGAAGTTGAAATCGTTGGTTTAAAACCTACTAAGAAAACAGTTGTTACAGGAATTGAAATGTTCCGTAAAAACCTTAAAGAAGCACAAGCTGGAGATAATGCTGGATTATTACTTCGTGGAGTAAACCGTGAAGATGTTGAACGTGGACAAGTTTTAGCAAAACCAGGTTCAATTATCCCTCACACAGAATTTGAAGCAGCTATTTATGTTCTAAAAAAAGAAGAAGGTGGACGTCACACACCATTCTTTAAAAACTATAAACCACAATTCTACTTCCGTACCACTGATGTTACTGGTGGAGTTGAATTTGATGCAAAACGTGAAATGGTTATGCCAGGAGAAAACGTTAACTTAAAAGTTAAATTAATCGCTCCTATCGCTGTTGAAGCAGGAACCAAATTCTCTATCCGTGAAGGTGGACGTACAGTTGGTGCTGGTTCAGTAACAAAGATTATTAAATAAACAATTTGAAAGTCGGGTTTATATCCCGATTTTTTAATGCTTTGCAAACAAAAACAAGCATATATGCTTGCCCAAAATGCAATCTAAAAAGCTACACTATAAAAATTAGACTATTGTGTAGCTTTTTTTGTATAACCACAAATATTTTCAATAATAAATTTACGATATTAATTTAACAAAAGCAAAAATAATTTTGAACTTACAAAGTCATTAATCCCAAAAGTTAAATTTTAAATTTAGTAACTTTTTTTATTTTTTATGCAAGCTTAAAAAATAAAACCTGCTTTGTAAACTGAGTTTGCAAAGCAGGGAGTTTTTTTGTTTCTTTTTTACAAAAAAGAAAGTTCCCCCGCCTATTTTGCCATTAGGCGGGGCGGAGGGGGTGGTAAAAGTGCAAAACAGATAAATGTATTGTATGTATATTTTACAAAGAGAAGCTTTGT
>NZ_JBTHHH010000012.1:0-35609 GCF_054353815.1 Mycoplasma sp. AC1221
TTAATAAACAAAAAGATTAACAGAATTAATTGTTAATCTTTTTGTCCTACTTTAACTTAAGAATATTTTTTTAAATTTCATTAAATCTCCTTTTAATGTTAATATTCTTAATTATATTATTTTTTTATAAAAAACACAGCTGTTTGCTGTATTTTATTGGGATATTATATTATTTTGATAAATTACGTGTGCGAACGATTGTATAAGGCATTAAGGCCATAAATCTGGCTCTTTTAATTGCATTAGCAACCTTTCTTTGGTGTTTTGCACAAGTTCCGGTCATTGATTTTGATTTAATTGATCCAGTTCCAGAAATATATTTGAATAATAATTCAACATTTTTAAAATCTACATAATTAACTTTTTCTTCACAGAAAGCACATACTTTTTTTCTATTTGAGAAGTTCTTTTTACGTTTAATGTATGCCATAAATCTCCTTGGTTTAACTAAAATATATCAATATCATCATTAACATCTGATTCTAAATCACCTAAATCGTGTAATTTTTCTTCAATTGGTTTTTTATTTGGGTACTCTTCAACTACAGGATTTGGTGAAAATGACTGTGATGATATTGGTTCAACTTTTTCCGTTGAATAAGTATTTTTTGGATATGAACTGGTACCAGTAAATGGACTAGTGCCGATAAAATCATCAGAAGAACGATTTTTAGCACGTTCATCAGTAACACGTTTTGATTCTAAGAAGTAAAAAGTATCTAAATGCACATCCAAACTTCTGATTGTTTGATTCGATGTACGTGACTGATAAGAACTTGATTGTAAATTACCTTCTACAGCAATTAAGGTTCCTTTTGGAACTGAATTTTTTAACAAAATTGCTGAATTTGAAAATGCAACAATAGGAATAAAATCAGTTATTTCATTGCGACTTTGGCTTCTGCGTGTTACTGCAAGTGTAAATCTTACTCAAGCAACACCTGATGATGTAGTATTTAATTCAATATTTGTAGTTGTTCTTCCGATTAAAATTACTCTGTTCATAATTACCTTTTACTTATTTATAGATGTTTCAGCTGGTTTACTAACTCTTGGACGTCTTCTAGGTTTTTCACTTTCCTCGTTAACTTTAACTTCTCTTTTTACATATGTTCTTTTTGGTTTAGATTGTTTTACTTCTTTTTTTGGATGCATCCCTCTTTCAGTATCTAAGTTAATTAACAATGTTCTTCAAATATCTTTAATAATATTTGCCCGACGGGTAAATTCTGCAGGTGCTTTGGCATCTGCCTCTACATGTGCTAAAACATATTGTGCATGTTTTGATTTATTGATTTCATATGCTAATTCGTGTCTTTCTAGTTTTTCAGCTTTTTTTATACCCTTGCCGAAAACTTCTGAAAGCAATTCAAAAGCAACTTTTACATCCGCTTTTGGATTCACGATCATCATAATTTCGTATTTAAACATTTTTCTCCTTATGGTCTTTACTGGGCTAAATTTGCCAAGGAGTATCTAATATAATACTCATTATTAATTTTATCATTTTCTTGTGTTTTGTTACTATAATATAAATTAAATTTATAGACAGGTTGCTTTATACTTTATATTCTTATAATCCTGTATCAAAGGGATAAAAGTTCTGTAATTTAGTGTTATTTGTAAATTTAAATTTTACTCAAATAAAAAATTTACAAATAATTGTCATTAAAATATTAAATTATAATATTTATTATTGCATAAATCAACAAAAATTTATAGAAAGTGATTATATAAATTTCTATAAATTTTTAAATTTTTCTTGCAAAATATTGTATTATTATTGAATATGAAAAATTTAGTAATAGTCGAATCCCCTAATAAAGTTCAAACCATCCAAAAATATTTGGGTGATGAATATAAAGTAGTTGCTTCAGTTGGACATTTTTTGAAAATGAAAACCGAAGGTATTTATGGACTTGGAATTGATTTTGAAAATTGAGAACCAAAATATTCATTAGATTCAACTAAGAAAAAGGTAGTAAAAGATATTAATGAGTTAGTTAAACAAGCAGAACATATTTATATTGCAACTGACCCAGACCGCGAAGGAGAAGCAATCGGAAGTCATTTGATTTCCTATTTTAAACTTGAAAACAAATATTCAAGAATAAAATATAATGAAATTACCAAGGATGCTATAAAACATGCGATTCAAAAACCAAACTCACTTGATAATGATTTAGTTGCTGCACAAAAATCACGTCGTATGCTTGATCGCATTATCGGTTTTAGAGTAACTAATTTAATTAAAAATAAGTTTAAAAATTCTCCCGGCACACCTACTGCAGGACGTGTGCAGTCAATTGCTCTAAAATTAGTTGTAGACCGTGAACGAGAAATACAAGCTTTTATCCCTGAAAAATACTATAAATTAAATGCAAAACTTGTTAATAATGAAGTTTTAGCAAATTATTTCAATCCAAAAAATGATTCAGAACATCGTGATTGAATTTATCCGAGTCAAATTGATCAATATAAAGCTGATATTGAAAAAACTAAGAAAATTTTAACGGTTACTGATATTAATGTTTCCAAACGTAAAATCGGTGCTATTACCCCACTAAAACAATCTGTTTTATATAAAAAGAGTCCGTTTAGTGCTGCAACAACCCAGGCTATTGTGCAAAGATTATATGAAGGTTTTGGTGACGGTGGATTAATTTCTTATCCAAGAACCGATTCAACCCGTATGTCTGCTTCATTTGTATCAAATGCACAAAGTTATATAACTACAAAATGAAGCAAAGACTATGTAGCTAGTGAAATAAAAGGATTTAGTGGTGACCAAGATGCTCATGAAGCGATTCGACCAACTGATGTATCTATGACACCGCAACTACTAAAACAAACATATCCTAATATCAGTGAATCGGAGTTAAGAATTTATAAATTAATTTACGAAACCACCTTGCAGGCACTAATAAAACAACCAATTCGTGAATCAAAAGCATATACATTTGATAACAACGGATATCAATTTCGACAAACTTATTCAAAAGTTATTTTCGATGGATATTATGTAGTTTCTGGTTATGAAAATGACAACAAAGATCCAAATTATAAACTTCATCAGCAAGTAGATGTTGAAAGTTTTAATTTTGAAGATCATGAAACTAAGCCTGCTCCGAGATATAATGATGGTAGTTTAATTGAAATGCTTGATATTATCAAAGTTGGGCGACCTTCAACATTTGCTTCAACTGTTAATATTATTAAAGATCGTGGATTTGTTGAAACAAATTCAACACAACTTATCCCGACTGATTTTGGAATGAAAGTCAATGATACATTAATTAAAGCTTTTCCAGATATTTTTAACGAAAAATACACCGCAGCAGTTGAAGAAGATCTTGATAAGGTAGCCGAATCACAACTAAACAAGAATCAATTAATGCAATCTTTTTGAGATAATTTTCAAAAAGAAATTGTTAAAGCAGAGGGTAAAATTGATGTTGTGCAATTTAAATTAGAAGAACTAAAACGTCCTTGTCCACTTTGCAGCGGAACCTTGCTGATTCGTAATAATAAAAAAGGTCAAAAATTCATCGGTTGCAAAAACTTCCCTAAATGCAAACATGCAGAAAGTTGCACCGATGAATGTAATCCTATCGAACAATCACAGTAATGTGATTTTTTTATCCCGGGACCAAAGGGATAAAAAAAACTAACTTTCGTTAGTTTATGCTTTATTGTTTGAACCAAATTCATAAATTTTATCACGAACTGTTTGACACATTGCATCATAACCTGGTTTGTATAATTTACGTGGATCAAAGTTTTTACCTTTTAAATCTTCTCCAGATATGATGAATTCACGAATTGCTTTATGATTTGCTTGTTGTAGTTCGGTATTAACATTAATTTTAGTTACACCTAAAGAAATAGCTTTTTTAATTTGTTCACTTGGAATTCCACTGCCTCCATGTAATACAATTCCTATTCCTGCTGCTGATGAAATTTTAGTTAAAGTTTCAAAACTAAGTGATTTTCAGTTTGCTGGATATGGTCCGTGAATATTTCCGATTCCGGCTGCTAAGACATCGATTCCAAGTGATGCCATCTTACGAGCTTGTTCAGGATCAGCGAATTCACCGTTTCCTACAATCCCATCTTCTTCACCCCCGATGGTTCCTACTTCAGCTTCAAATGACATATTTTTTTCTTTTGCTAATTCAACTAATTCCTTGGTTTTTGAGTAGTTTTCTTCAAAATCAAGATGCGATCCATCAAACATTAATGAAGTGTATGCTTCGGTAGCAATTGCTTTTTTTGCTCCTTCAAATGTTCCATGATCTAAATGTAATGCGACTGGAACACTAATATTTAAATCCTGAACCAATCCTAACATCATCCCTGAAACAACATTAAATCCACCCATATATTTAATTGCTCCTTCAGAAGTTGCAATAATCACTGGTGATTTTTCAGCCTCAGCTGTTAAAAGCACAGCTTTTGCTCATTCAAGGTTGTTAATATTTATATGTGGAATCGCATATTTTCCTTCTTTTGCTTTATGTAGCATTTCCTTTGCATTTACTAATGGCATAATTCTCCTTAATTTGCAGCTCTTCAGCTACCATCTATGTTTCTGTGAAATCTTTTATCTACTGTTAACAAACGATAAAGCTCACCCATTTTGGTTTCACGAACTTTTTCATAAGGTAAATTAGGTTCACCTTTAACAAATCTAAAGTATCAGTTATCCTTTAATTCTTTTTCAACTGCATCAAAAAGTTCTGCGAATGTGAATGAATAAAGTGGATTAGAGTTAACTTTTTCAATCGCTACTTCTAACATTGTAGTATTTTTCATAATTTCTCCTTTTTTATTTTATATATTTATTTGTTTTTTTTAAATATTTAATCACTTTGATTATAACAAAATATGGAATCAATTACATTTGCTCAGGTGCATTTACACCCATTAAATCTAAAGCAATTTTCATTACAATTCTTATTGATTCAATCATTGCTGCATATGATTCTTCTTGCTCATTTGTTTGAATATATGTTTGTTCATAAAAACTGTTAAATAATTTTACCAAATTAAGCAAATATTGACTTAATAAATTTACTTTTGATGTCACAGAAATCGTTTTAATTAAATCTGAAAATAAATCAAGTGTTATAATGATTTTTTTAGCCTTATCAGTAAATTTGGCAGTGTTATTTAAATGTGGTTTTTTAATCTTCTTAAGTAACGAAACAATGCGTGAATAAGTGTATTGGACTAAAAATACAGGGTTATTTGTATCATTTGAATTAGCATAATCTATATCAAAATCAAATTTATTTGATATTTCTCTAGTTAGCATCATAAAACGAATTGCATCAGATGAACTTACATCTAAAAGGTCTGCTAAAGTAACTGATGTCCCTGCTCTTTTAGACATTTTAAATTCACTACCATCTTTTATCAATCTAACTAGTTGAATAATTAGTACTTCTAGATTTTTTGGATTATATCCTAAACACTGAAAAGCGATTTTCATCCGAGCAACATAACCAGAATGATCTGCACCTCAGATGTTTATTAAACGACTTGCTTTTTTTATTTTAGTCAAATGATATGCAATATCAGGTAATAAATAAGTATTACTTGCATCAGATTTAATTAATACACGATCTTTATCATCACCAAAATCACTGGTTTTTAAAAATAATGCACCATCTTTTAAATATGTATATGGAGCTAATTTTTCCAATACTGGTTTAATCATATCTTGCTCATATAGAGAATTTTCAGATGTAAAAGTATCAATATGAATGTTAAGTTTTGCTAAATCATCTTTTATTTTATTCAACAATATCTCAACAGCAAGGTTTTCAAGTTCACTACGTTTATTTGTATTAAGATCCAAAAAGTAATCATTATAACTTTCTTTAACCTGCTGTGCTACTCATATGATATCATTACCTTGATAGCATTCATCTGACATTTTAAGATTTTTACCAAACAATGCTGCATAACGCACATATAATGAATTAACTAAGATGTTAATTTGATTTCCGGCATCATTTATATAATATTCAGATTCGACATTATATCCAATATGCCTTAAAACATTAATTAAAGTACTTCCGAAAACCGCACCACGCACATGACCAACATGCAAAAAACCTGTCGGATTAGCAGAGATATATTCTACATTTATCTTTTGTCCTTCTACTTGATTTTTTGCATACAAAGATTTTTGCTCTAAGATATTCGATATTATATAAATAAAAGCAGAATCATTTAAAACAATATTTAAAAAACCTGGCGGAGCTATATCAACTTGATAAATAAATTTAAATGAATTTGCTAACTTTTCAACGAGACATTCTGCTATTTTCATTGGATTTATTTTTTTATATGCTTTTAAAACAAATGCTAAATTAGTTGATAAATCATATCTTTTTGCAACCGAACTTGTTTTTACAGGTAAATTAGGTTCACCTAAGATAAAATTTAAATCATCTGCATTAAAATCTACATCAAAATAATGTGATTCTTGTAGTTTTTTAACAATATTAATTAATTCTGCTTTTATAAGTTGTGTTAATGTCATTTATTTTCCTTTATATATTTAAATTTTAACAAATAAAATTATTTTTATATGGATTTGGTAAAATATTTAGATATTAGAAATTATTGATGTTATGAATTCTGTATGAATAATGTTGCTTATATAATTAAAAAAGATTTTTATATTATCTAAAGACTCTAATGACTGTGTACACCTTAATAAAAATGGTTCTGCAAAATTTCCATATTATTTATATTTTCTTTTTGTGCTATATACTAGGTAAATATGTTATTTTAAGAATATTAACTTAATTTATTATTATATATTATTAAAACTTATTTATCTATATGATAGGTATAAAAATTTTTATACATTTTTATAAACAAGTTATCTAGTTAAGCAAAAATCAAAAAATATAATAAATAAATAACAGAATTTATTTTATATATATAATATTAAAACACTGTTTTATTAAAAGGAGAATGATGAGAAAACATACCATAGTTTTAATTAACGGAAAAAGAAGAAGTGGAAAAGGATTGCTAACACAAGCATTATCTAAAAAGTTAGCTAAAAAATTTGATAACAATGTACATATTTTATCCTTTGCAGAACCTATAAAAAGTATTACTAAACCGATTTTAGATGAAATAAAATGAGATGGAATAAATAAAGAAATTGTACGTCCGTTATGAATTGCAATGGGTGAAGTAGGTCGAAACATCGATAGCAACATCTGATGCGCACGTGTCTTCGATAAAATAAAAACAACTGTGAAACAATCAATTAAGGGCAGCAAAAGCACCTTATTTATAATAGATGATTTGCGCTTTCCAAACGAATTAGACTTCTTTAAAAAGAATGTTAAGGATTTAGAAGCAACTTTGAAAAAAAGTGATGACGAATGTCGTGTGATATCAATTCGAATTGAAAAGTTTATGGATGCTAATAAGTTTGTGGTGGGTGTTGATGATAATTCAACAGAAACAAGTTTTGATAAATTGGTAAATATATGTTTTGACCATATTGTCCCACAAAACACTATGATTAATGAAGAATGGGAAGCAGATTTTAAAGGAGTAGAAATTTCAGCAAATACTATTGTGAAAAATTTCTTTAAATAAATGGCAAGAAAATATTTTAACAAACAACATTATATTATCGATAAGGAAAATAGGGTAATTAAGTTGCTACCCGAATTTTATTCAGAATTAAAAACTTTTGATAAATTCAGAGGGTATAAAAAGATTGGAGGAAGCAGTGTTGGTGATATTTTAATTGAAAATAAATATAAATCACAATTTAATGCTTTCTGTCATATCACAAGACTTAAATTACCTGTATTAAGTAAAAAATACATTAATGCCGGAACTATTTTAGAACCTAAAATCTTTGATCTTTTAAGAGCAAAATCACCAAATTTGTATATAGAAAACTATGAAGCAAAAAACTTCAATTATGATTATTTTGCAGGTGTTGATGATGTTTTAAGTGGTGTTCCAGATGGATATATTCCATCACTAAATAGAATTTTAGAAATTAAAACAGCTGGTGAAAGTAAAAAAGATAAATGAGAAATTGAAGGTGTTGATGCATCATATCGCAAGCAAGCACAATTATATGCATATTTAATGTCTAAAAAGTTAAATAAACCGATAACAACTTATTCAATTATTGCTGCTTTTTTAATCGATGCTCAAGGTGATTATTTAAACCCACAAGCAGTAGATTTAAATAAACGTAAAATCAAATCATATACTTTTAATGTTAATAATGCTGAAGTTGAAGAAGATATTCGATTGGTTAAAGAATGATATTATAAATATACCAGTACCGATACATCTCCACAATTTGATTTTAGTGATGATGCTGATCAACTTGAATATTTAGAATGTGAAAATTATGAACAATATAACCAATTAATTGTAAGATGAAAAGCCATCGGGAAAGCAGATAAGGATTTTTATGATTAAATTAATTGTCGCAGTTGATGAGAAAAACTGCATTGGATATAAAAACCATCTTCCTTGAAATACAAAAAACGAATTAAAAGTTTTTAATAAGATAACTCAAAATAGTGTTTTGGTTTTTGGTGCAAGAACTTTTTTTTCTTTGCCAGATGATTTTGATACATCAAATCGGGAAGTTTGAGTTTTAACCTATTATCAACCTTTTGAGATACCAGAAAACAAAAAATTACTACCACATAGGGTATTCTTTGATTCAGGCACAGCAACTGCTGCGATGCTTAAATGTGATAAGGATATTTTTATTTGTGGTGGAAGATTTTTATATTTAGATTATTGACAAATAACTAAGGAAGTATATGTTTCAGTGATTAATGGTACTTATAAATGTGATACATATTTTGAATACATTGATAAAAGTCAATTGATACCAGAAAATATTATCCATCAAGAAGCAGAATTTACTACATATAAATATGAACATATTGAACCATGAGAGATAAAAAAAAGATACGGTTAGTATCTTTTTTTACTTTCTGACAATTCCGACTATTTCAGTTGTGGTGTCAGCTTTAGAATTATTATAAACTTCGAAGTTTGACATACTTCCCTCATGCAACACAACGACAATAACATCGCTGCGAAGGTTTTGTGATTTAATAAATTCTAAGTCTACACTTGCTAGCTTATCACCAATTTTTACTTTATCACCAACTTTAACTAAGTCTTTAAATCCTTGTCCATTCAATTTAACGGTATCAAGACCAATATGAACTAGCAATTTAACACCCTCATCTGTTGTGATTCCGTATGCATGCTTGGTGTCTGCTACTAAATCAATAGTTCCAGCAGCAGGTGTATAAACATTTCCTTCAGTAGTTGAATCAAATTTAACTACAAAACCATTACCAAGCATCTTTTCAGAAAAGATACCGTCTTTTAAATCTTCTAATGGCAAGATTTTTCCACGAGCAGCAGTATGTAATTCAAGCGATTTAGCCGAAGTGATTATTTTTGGTTGTGACTGTGATGTTGTAGGTGTAACAAATTCTTGTCCTTTATGTTCTGATTCATATTTAGCAATTAATTCTCTTTGCGATTTTATTTTAGCATTAAGTTGCTCAGAAACAGGACCCATAATTGCTTGTGCATGGTTATTTCCTTCAATTTTTACACCAAATGCACCAGCAGCCTTTAGTTTATCAACATCAACTTTACTTGCATCTTTAACATCATATCTAAGTCTAGAAGCACAGTTATTAAAGGCTGTAATATTTTCTAAACCACCATATGCTTCAACCACTGCTAAGGCAGTAGGATCTATTTCGCTTGCTGCTTCATCATTTACTTGAGCATTTTTATTTTGAAAATCTGCTTTTGTAAATAGTTTAGTATTTCCTCCGCGTCCTGGAGTAGCAAGATCGAATTTCTTAATTACAAAGTAGAAGACAAAGTAGTATACTGGTGCATAAGCAGCACCTATAACAAGAGTTCATCAGAAATGAGTTCCTTTTGCTACATTTATCACTCCATAAATAAAGAAGTCTAATAATCCTCCTGAGAATGCTTGTGGAATATGCACACCAGCTAAGTTAGCAAACATAAATGACAATCCAGCCATAAATGCATGGAAACCTCAGAATAGATATGGTGCTAAAAATAAGAAGGTAAATTCGATTGGTTCAGTTACACCTGTAAGCATTGCAGTAAATCCTGCTGGTAGCACTGTTCCTAAGGCAACTTTACGATTTTCTTTTGGAGCAGCCATAATCATAGCTGCAGCAGCTGCAGGAAGTGCTATAATCATAAATCCAAACTTACCATCAGTAAAGCGTCCTATCTTTGTTCCTAATTCATCTGCGACAAAGACAAATAATTGTTTAGATATATGCAAATCAGGTTTACCTGCTTGCTGCAAGGTATAATCAATATTGTTTGGCATCCCAACAAGCGATAATGCAGCAGTTGAATCACCTTGGTATTTATCAGGGTCCTTAGTAATAGCTTTTATTAATGTAGTTAATGTATCACCTGGAATTAATGTAATATTTTCTTTTTGTAATCCTTGTTGTCAGTTAACAAGTGATGTATTTAAATCTCCACCAACACTTGAATATCATAATGGAGCATAGAATACATGGTGTAATCCAAATGGAATTAACGATCTTTCGATGATACCAAAAACAAGTGATTCTATACCATATGGAGCTTTTCCAAGTGCTGTTCCAAAAACATTTAATCCAACTCCAATCCATGGTCAAAAAATTAAGAAGATGATTGCAACAATAAATGCAGCAGGGATTGCAACTATTGAAACAAATCTTTTACCACCAAAGAAAGAAATAACCTGTGGTAGTTGTATGGTGTGAAAACGATTATATAATCATTGAACTAATAATCCAATTGTTATCCCACCAAATACTGAAGTTTGCATTGACTTAATCCCTAAGGTAGTTCCAACTAATTTAACTAAGTTTTGTGGATTACGTCCTGCTCCTTGAAAGAATATTGTATAACCAGTTATTTTTGTTTTTACAGAATCTCGTAATGCACCATTAAATCACTCCTTACCCATATACTTTACTGTATGATCAAAAATAAAGACACTCTGAACAGCAGTGAAGATTAAAAAGGCAATTATCGTAGCAAACACTCCAACTCCTGCTTCATCCGTAAATGCAATCACAAAGGCAGTTGCAAATAACAATGGTAATGCACCAAAAACTGGGTCTCCTAGTTGTTTAACTAAATTACCTATTATATTTGCAGTGCTTCCTTCATCAGCACCAGTTGCAATTGCTGCACCGATTCCTAAAAATAAACCAGCAATAGACATAACGGAGATCGGTAACATAAAAGCACCAGAAATTTTTGATAACACTTTACGAACCTTACCGGATCCAGAGTTATTTAACTTCTTCTTTTGTGTCGACCTCTGAAACATTAATTTAATTGATTTCATTTTTTTCCTTATGTAGTTTTGTTTTCTTATAAATTATAACACATAGCAAATTTATTTAATTTTTTTATAAAAATAAGGAAATAAATCCTTATTAATATGTAATGCCGTATTCTTTTTTTTCATATTGCTTCTTCATTATAGATAACGGAAGCAGGATAATATATAGAATAAAAACATAAATTGGAATTGATATCAGTGATCTAATTACAATTGGTGTCATAAATATTAAATAGTGTTGTGATAATGTGTATTTACGACCTAAGAAGTAGTTAGCAAAACGAATGAATGCAAATGGTCCTCAAATTCAACGGGCTACAACAATTAATGCAACTGTTAAAAAGAATGATAGAACTAAAAAGCCAATTCTATTTTTGCTTTGTGAATCATTTTTAGTTTTTAAATAATAAATAGTTAAGGCTATCATAATAAATATAAATGCAGCAGCAAAAACTAATAAAATTATCCCAGCTGCAAGTGATATTTTTGAAACTCCAAAGGTTTTAGAAATTCTTATTCCTTTAGGATTATTAACTTGTGATAAAAATACAACTAGCAAAATAACAAAAATAACAACCAATGCAATATTCATCACAATCATCGATGTTTGTTTATGTTTTTTAAATAAATCAATAAATCATCCAATCAATATCGTTGCAATAATCGGAACGATGGCATAAACTCAATGATAAAAACCAATTCTTCCTGAAAACAGCAATCCAAAAAAATCAGCCATAAAGGATAATAAAGCACCTTTGAATTTACCTAAAAAATAAGCAAAGAGAATATAAAAAGCAAATTCAAAATCTAAATTGATTATTCTTGCTGCTGTAAAGTTTTTAATTAAAGTTAATGTCAAAAATAATGCAAATAAAATTCCTGAAAATGAAATATCTTGAATTGAAAAACCATATTTTTTGCGTCTGGCATATTTAAACATAAAATGATATTTACCATCTTCAAAAAATAATGAAATTAATAAATATGCTCGATACAATGGTCCTGATAAATATGTATAAAAAGAGATGTTTAATAGTTTTAAAAACCTATTTGTTTGATATTTATCATCCAAATGCTTATAAAGTAGTTTTTTTCAGTAAAATTGCTCATAATACCCAAAAAAGATGCTTAAAATAAACAAAATTACATCAAATAAAAATAAAAAAGCAAGATCTGAGTCTTGCTTGATTTTGATATCAACTAAATTAAGACTCGGAATGATAACGATGCTAAATACTAGCAAACCTATAAATAAGAGTTTAATGAATGTATTGGTAAATCAATACCTTCATAACTTTTTTTCAATCGTTAAAATATTCATGTCAAAATTTTAGCAGAAACTCTTAATTAGCAATACTTTTATTTTCAGTTTTTTTCGGATAAATATATGTTAATTTAGTATCAGCATCTAAACTTGTAAAGCAGTATTTTAATTTATCTAAAATATTTAACTCATTAACTTCGCTAACATGTCCTAATGAAATGGTTTGCTCATCTTCATAAATATATTCTTTTAAGATTTTTGAGTTCATCCGATAGAAATTTTTATAATATAAAGCAACATCCCACATTTTCTCATGGTTATATAAATCAGTTGTCTCAATATTTTCAGTTTTATCCTGTGGTCGCACTTCACCAAAAATAATATCATCACCTATATATAAAATCGGAAGCAAATGCTCAGTTTGCTGCTCAGTAAATTTACTTATAGATTTACTGAGTTTCTCACTCATTTTGTATAACCTAAAAAGTTTGATATTACTGGTTAGTTTAAATTTTTCATCTAGTTTCATTCTTACCTCGTTATATATATAAGAAGATGCATATTTAAGAACTAAAAAAGAACAAAAATAATTTGGATAGTTTGGATAGGATAAAAATATTTTTATATTTTTGTTAAAAAGGTTTATAATATTCCTGCATCGTTAGCTCAGTCGGTAGAGCAGCTGGCTCTTAACCAGCGGGTCGCAGGTTCGAACCCTGTACGATGTACCATTTCATTTTTATGATCAAACCTACTAATACACTTAGTAGGTTTTTGTTCCCCAAAGGATAAAAAATAACACCAAAGGTGTTATTTATTGAATAAATTATATGTATCAACTCGAAACAAAGCTTTTTTAAGTTTCGTTTCTAATAAAGCTAAATCAACTGTATCTTTATTACTTTTAATCGCCTCAGTTAATGATGCAGCATCCTTTTTAGCTCGTTCTATATCGATTTTTTTAACATCAATAATATCATCGGTGATAATATTGATTTTATGTTGGTCTGCATAAACTATTCCACCACCAATATAATATGTTAAAGTATCAGATTTAGATGTTTCAATCTTCAAGGTTCCAATTTCGATACTTGAAAACAATGGAGATCGGTTTGGTTGCAATCCAATGTAACCTTTAGGTGTTTTTAAGGTAACAATATATACTTTACCTTCATAAACAATTCCATTTGGTGCAGTAATTTTAAGATATGATGTATTAGCCATTATTCTTTTGGTATCTTTCGATTACATCTTCAATGCTTCCTGCATATCTAAAGATATCTTCAGGATATGAATCATAATCACCATTTAAAATTGCTTTAAAACTGCGTATGGTGTTTGAAAGTGGTACATATTGTCCTTTGATTCCCGAGAACTTTTCAGCGACAGTAAAAGGTTGTGATAAAAAGTTACGGATTCTACGGGCACGTGCAACGATTTTTTTATCTTCTTCAGAAAGTTCACCCATTCCTAAAATTGCAATGATATCTTGTAGTTCTTTGAAGCGTTGTAAAATCGAAATTACACTTTGTGCAACATTATAATGCTCCGCTCCAACTACCAGAGGATCAAGTAATCTTGATGCGGAGTTAAGTGGATCGATAGCAGGATAAATTCCTAAGGATGCAATTCCACGGTCTAAAACAGTTTTAGCATCCAAGTGGGTAAATGTTGTTGCAGGAGCTGGATCAGTTAAATCATCGGCAGGAACATAAACAGCTTGCACTGATGTAATTGATCCACGACGTGTTGAAGTAATCCGTTCTTGTAAAGCACCCATTTCAGTTGCTAAGGTAGGTTGATAACCAACTGCAGAAGGCATACGTCCTAAAAGTGCTGATACTTCTGAACCTGCTTGGGTGAATCTGAAAATGTTATCAATAAACAATAATACATCTTGATTTTGTTTATCACGAAAGTATTCAGCCATTGTTAAACCACTTAGTGCAACACGCATACGAGCTCCAGGGGATTCATTCATTTGCCCAAAGACTAAGGCAGTTTTATCGAGCACACCAGCTGCTTTCATTTCGTGGTATAAATCATTACCTTCACGGGTACGTTCACCGACACCAGCAAACACGGAAAGACCATTATGTTGGGTAGCAATGTTATTGATTAACTCTTGCACTAAAACTGTTTTTCCGACTCCTGCACCACCAAATAAACCTATTTTTCCACCTTTTGCATATGGGATTAATAAGTCAATAACTTTAATCCCGGTTTCTAAAATTTCAGAAGATGTTTTTTGTTCTTCATATGATGGAGAAGGAGCATGAATTGGAGCACGGATTATTTCACCTTCAAGCGGTAACTCATCAATCGGGTTACCTAAAACATCAAAAATACGACCTAAAACAATATTTCCAACCGGAACCGAAATAGGTGCTTTGGTATCAACAACTGTCATTCCACGTTGCAACCCATTTGTGCTACCCATCGCAATGGTTCGAGCAGTATCGTCACCAATATGTTGCGCTACTTCTAATGTATAAACTTGTCCATTATCAGTTGTTATAGTTAAAGCATTAAGAAGTTTTGGAAGTTTTCCTTCACTAAAACGCACATCAACAACAGGTCCTAAAATTTGAACAATTGTTCCATTATGTTGTTTCATATTCTCTCCTTATTAAGTTGCATCAGCACCAGCAACAATCTCGGTAATTTCTTGAGTAATTTTTCCTTGACGTTGTCTGTTGAACTCTAATCTAAGTTCTTTAATTAAATCCTCAGCATTATTGGTTGCATTTTCCATTGCATTTCGACGTGATGCCATTTCTGAAATTTTTGATTCACCTGATAAAGCATATATCATACTTGCAATATACATCGGAACTGAATCGGAAAGCACTTCTTCAGCAGAGGGTTCAAATTCAATAATTTGTGCATTATGTTGTTTTTGAATACTAAAATCTAGTGGAAAAAGTGTTTTTAATCGCGGTTCTTGATTTATATTATTGATAAATTTAGTATAAATTAATTTCACTTGCGAAACTAGTTTTTTACTATATAACTCGAATGCGATTTTAGTGATATCATTGCAAATTTTATATGTAATTTTATCTCCGTTATTAATGTAATATTTAATCATTTGCGCTTTAATTGTCGCAGAATTTATCATACTAAATCCTTTGGTACCAATTACAACAATTTTATCTTGTGGTTTAAGATTTTCATTTAACATTTTATATATATTAGAATTATATGAACCACATAAACCTAAATCACTTGTGATTACAATATATACACTACCATCAATTCCCTCGTTTTTAGGAAAAATTTCATAAAATTGACGAGAACTAACATGTGAAATTAATTCATTGAAAGTATCTTCTAATGTTTCTTTATATGCTTGTATTTGGGTGTATTCATTGCGCAAACGTCTTAATTTGGAAGTTGAAACCAATTCCATCGCATTGGTAATTTTTTGAGTATTAGAAACTACTGAAATGCGATTTTTTAAGCTATTTAAACTCGGCATTATGCAACCTTATATTTTGATGGCATTTCTTTATACATACGACTATCATAGTTCGGAATAGTCGCAATGATACCTTCAATGATGCTTGCTAATTTTTTAGCAATTACTTGATAATCTGTTTCTGAAATTTTTCCACTTGCAGTGATGTTTTTAAATACTTGCATTCCATCGGTATCATTAGTAACTCAATTAATTACTTGATCACGGTATTCATGCATATAATCAAGAGGAAGCGGGTTGATAAGACGTTCTTTAACACCTAACAAAATAATCGCTTGGGTTTGTTGTTGAATAGGAAAGTATTGTTCTTGCTTCAAAAGTTGATATACCTTTGCTCCATGATCCAAAATAGTTTTAGTTGAATCATCTAAATCTGAACCAAATTGTGCAAAAGCTTGCATTTCATTGTATTGTGCAAGTTCTAATTTTAATGAACCTACAACTTGCTTTGTTGCCTTAGTTTGTGCTGCAGAACCTACCCGCGAAACACTAAAACCGATGTCAACTGCTGGACGCTGTCCGGCATTAAATAAACTTTCTTTGGTAAAAATTTGTCCGTCTGTAATTGAAATTACATTAGTAGGTATATAAGCACTAATATCACCTTGTTGTGTTTCAATAATTGGCAATGCAGTAATTGAACCACCACCATATTCAGAATTTAAACGAGCAGCACGTTCAAGTAGTTGTGAGTGTAGATAGAAAACATCACCGGGATAAGCTTCACGACCAGGCGGACGTCTTAAAAGTAATGATAAGGTACGATATGCAATGGCATGTTTTGATAAATCATCGTAAATAATTAAAACATCTTGTCCTTTACTCATTCATTCTTCAGCAATTGTAACTCCTGTATATGGAGCAATATATTGTTGTGGCGCAAGTTCTGAAGCACCTGCAACCACAATTGTGGTATATTCAAGTGCCTGTGAATCAGAAAGTTTTTGAACTATTTGAGCAACGGTAGAATTTTTTTGTCCAATTGCAACATAAACACATTTAACATTTTTACCTTTTTGATTAATAATAGTATCAATTGCAATGGCTGTTTTTCCGGTTTGACGATCTCCAATAATTAACTCACGTTGTCCTTTACCAATTGGTATCATTGTATCGATTGCTAAAATACCTGTTTCAAGTGGTTGATTAACTTCTTGCCGTGACATTACACCTGATGCTCTTTTAAAAATTTCTGAACGGTGAGTTCCAGCGATCTTACCTTTTCCATCAATTGGATTTCCTAAAGCATCGACTACACGACCCAAAAGAGCATCTCCTACTTCAACAGAGATAACTTTTCCGGTACGTTCAACATAATCACCTTCAGAAACTGAGTTAGCATTACCAAATAGTGCTACCCCGACGGTTTCTTCTTCTAAGTTTAATGCTAAACCATAGACACTTTTGTTAAAAATAACTATCTCGCTATTTTTAACCTTATCTAATCCGGTGACAACAGCAATTCCATCACCTACTGAAATTACACGTCCTATTTCAGAATAATCTACTTTAGATCCCATATTTTGAATGCGATCTTTAATAATTGCTGAAATATCATCTAATTTAATTGCCATTTACACCTCCTTTTCGTATTTTATAAGTTCATGTTTTAGTTTTTCTAAGTTGTTTTTGATATTCATTTCAACTGTTTCACTACGTGACACAATTTTTATCCCTGCAATTAAAGATGGATCAACATGATTGATCATCTCAATGGTACGACGAGTTTTATTTTGAATTTTGGTTTTTATTTTTTCAAGTTGCTCATTTGTTAGTGGAAAAGCTGAAATAACATCAATAAAACGAATTCTTAATTCACGGTTTGAAAGTTTTAAATATTCGATAATGATTTTACGAATATATTTGGCAACCTTTCGCATTATTATAACTTTTAAAGCATTAATAATAATTCAATCAAAGTCCTTGAATGCTAAATCAACAGTTTTCAAACGTTCTTCTTCAGGAACAAACTCATCTTTAAAGAAATCAACAAACTCAGGATGTTTGCTAAAAATTTCTTTGACTGCTTCAAATTGGGTATGTAATTGTCGAAATTTATCTGCTTCATGAACTAAATCAAATATAGCTACAGAATAAGCTTGAATGTTCTTTTTAATTTGCATTATAAGTCTTCAACATCTTTATCTGTATTTAAAAATTGATTTACAATTTCATCTTGTGTTTGTTGACTAATTTCACGTCTAAGAATCTTTTGCGAAAGGTCTGTAGCTACTTCAACAATGTATTTTTTAGCATTTTGTTGAAATTCTTTTTGTTGTGCATTGATATCCAAAGCAGTTTCAGATAAAAGCCTTTTTGCTTCGGTTTGTGCTTTTATGATATAAAATTCAGCAACTTTTTCAGCTTTTATTTTAGCATTTGTAATGATGTTATCTGCTTGTGTGTGGGCATTTTTAAGATTTTCATTTGCTTTATTAAGAGCTAAAATACTTGCTTCTTTTTGTCTTACAGATTCATCGATATTGTTTTGAACAAAATCTCTGCGTGCTTTCATCATTTTTTTAATGGGTTTATAAAAGAAAATTCAGAGAATAATAGCAACAATTATAAATGCAATAATAGTTGCAATCATAATTGGGATGCTAGGAAATAATCCTTCAAATTTTCCTGCTACAGCTTGTCCTACATCTGAACTTGACTCAAACTTTACTGCTGCAGCAACTGATGTAGTAATCATTTTCTAGACTACTTTACTTGCGAAAACGAATAAGATAATAATCGCAGTAACGAAAGCATAAATCGCAGCTGTTTCAGCAATACCAACACCGATAATTAACATAGTTCTTATTTTGCTTTCAGCCTCCGGATTACGTCCAACTGCTTCAGCTGCTTTACCAGCAGCATATCCTTGTCCAACTCCAGTACCAAGAACCCCGATTGCTGCTAATCCAGCACCAACTGCTACTAAACCTAAACCAATGTGTGTTCCTGCCTTAGATCCCATATCACTGGCAGAATTTGATATGGCTGTTTTTGCTGCAGCTGCAGCATTTGAAGCAGGTGCTGTAGTAGAGGTTGTTCCATCGGCTAATTTTGTAAGTAAATCTAAAATCATTTTATCTCCTTATTAATAAATCGATTGTATCTTTCTTTTGGTAAATTTCTTAAAGAATCTACTTTCAGAATTCTTTGTTTTTTTAGCTGGTTCTGTAGATTGCGATTCTATTGTTCAATATACAGCAGTCAGCATTGTGAAAATTAATGCCTGCAATATTCCATCAAATAAATCAAAGTACATATGTAGCAATGGTGTGAAATATATGGCAAAAATATTTTGAAATGCACTATTATCTGTGCCTAAAGCAACCTTAAATAAATATCCAAACATTGCATAAATTAAAACAATAATGGTTGATCCACCAACTAAATTCCCATACATACGAGCACTTAAGGAAATAAGTGGGGAAAACTTACCAAAAATATCTCAAGGTGCTTTAATAATGGATCAATAATATCTTCAGCGACGGTATATAGTTCCTGAAAGAATAATTCCTAATCAAGTAGCAACTGCTAAGGTAATTGGAACACTAAACGCAGTTCCAATTGGTTCTAAACCGATAATTGAAACTCAGTTACCAACAAGTAAAAAAGTTGCTAAGGTAAAAATATAAAAACGCGAACCTGGTAGTTGATCACCAACTGTTTCTTGATACGAATTATCTATATATCCTAAATATCCTTCAGCAAGCTGAGTGATACCTTTAGGAGCTTGATCAGCACGTTGTTTGCGAACTTTGAAAAAGATAATTAACGAGAATATCACGATAATTATCACTGTTACAATCAGTGAAAATAACTGAGGTAAATCAAATTTTCAAAGTCTTTGTTTAATTTCGTCCAATTTTGCCTCCTTTGTATTTTGAATAAATAAATGTTGCTATAATCACAAAAAAATTAAATCCTACGCTCCCAAAAAACACAAACATATTAATTGGTAGAGTAAATTCAGATAATCCAGTATATTTTTTTAATGCATATATTTTTAAATTAATATGATATATGCTTAAAATTACTGCAGTTAAATAAATAAAAAAGACAAACATCTTTAAAATATTTAAAAATATTAGTGATTTTCGTTTTTTTAATGGTATCATCCCGAAAATTCTTGTGATCATAAAAAGCAAATATGAGCTTAGCGCTCCAATCGCAAAACCAAAAAAACTACCTTTAAATCATATTGATAAGATACTAAAAATAACTGATAAAAACCCAAAAAGACTTCAAAATACTATTTCATAATCTCTTTGGAATTTATGCATTTTTCTCCTTGTTTTGCTGTTAGTTATTTTATACCTTTTTTAAAATAAAAACAAAAAATTTTTTATTTTTAATTTTAAATAGATAAAATAATTATATGAAACATCGTATTGAAAAAATGGTTGCTAATAATACTAATTATTCTCGTTTGATGATAAATAAAATGCTTAAAAAAGGTAAAATAAAGGTGAATGATATAGTTGTCTATAAAAGTTGTTATGTAAATGTTGATGATATCATCACAGTTGATAATCAGAGCATTAATACAAAGTTGTTTTATTTAGCACTGAATAAGCCTAAAGGATATATTTGTGCAAATGCGGATGCTAAGTATCCAAGTGTTTTGCATCTTATTTCAGATTTATATAGGTTTGCCAAAAATATCCATACCGTAGGTAGACTTGATGTAGATACACACGGTTTGCTAATTATTACAAATGATGGTGCTTTTACTCATCGGGTGTTATCACCAAAAAACCATATTCAAAAAGTTTATTTAGTGCAAGTTGATAAAGAACTTGATGTATATATGATAGAAGTTTTTAAGCAAGGTATCGATATTGGTGAAGCAAAGGTATGTCAAAGTGCTAAACTAGAGATTATTGATCGATATAACTGCTATTTAACTATAAATGAGGGTAAATACCATCAAGTCAAAAGGATGTTTAATAAACTTGGTTATAAGGTAATCGATTTAAAGAGAGTTGCTTTTGGTAAGTTTATATTGCCAGATGATTTATCACCAAGAGAATACATAAGCATTAATAAAGATCAAATAATTTAAAAATAACCCATTCTTGGGTTATTTTTAGTAAATTAAGCTGCTTGTTTAGCAGGTGTACTTGAAACTTCGGATGATTGTCCTTGTGATTGTGCAGATGCTTGTGGTGTTGCTGTCTGTAAATCAGTTGAAGTTGCTCCTTGTGGACTTGATCCTGATGCTTCTGAAGTTTGGGTTGTTGTAGAAGCTCCTTGATCTGTATGTTGTTCAGAACTACTATTTTCTGTATGAGTGGCTGAAGCAGTTTGTCCTGATGATGTTTGTGAACTACCCGAACTAGATGCATCTGTTTGTCCTTGAGAAGTTGTAGTTCCAGTAGTCGATGAACTAGCTGTTGATGATGGATTTGTTGCAGTTTGTGCTGATTCGCTTGATTCACTTTGTCCAGGTTGTGCAGCAGGAGTATTACTTGTTTGGTTGTTTGAAGCAGTTGAACCACCTGAGTTTGGAACTTGTGCAGTGGTATTATGACTGTTGTCCCCCCCTGTTGAACCAGATGAGTCAACTTCATTAGATTTTGGTGCAGTTTGGGTTTGTTGTTGACCTGCTGATTCGCCATTACCAGAAAGTGTGTTTTTTGATTCAGTTGGAGTTTTAGAGTTATTTTTGGTGTTTTCGGTTTGTGGTGACTTTGTTTGCTCACCATGTCCACTATCATTATCTGGTGTTTTTGCACTTTGGTTATTTTCTACCGGTGAACTAGGCTGATCGGTTGGCATTGGGTTTGCAGGAGGTGTTTGTTCTTTTGGTTTCTGTGTTTCTATTTGAGTATCTACTTTTGTTTTTAATTCTGTCAATTTAGTTAAATTAGTAGCAGAATTTAGTTCATTGGTAAATTCTGTTTTTTTGTTATCATCTTTAACTTGTGCAATTAGTGTTTGCAATAATGTAGTAAATTTGATTTCTTGAACTACATCAAAAAGATTTTGTGCAGTTTGAGTATTAAGTTGACTAAGGAATTTTTCTTTATTAGGATTTTGGTCGTTTCAAGTTAACAATTCATCCAAAGCAGAATTTTTTTGCTCATTTAAAGCGCTTTGCACATCTGAATTAATTTGCATCAACTTACTTTGATCAAAATTTCTTGATTTTTGCATTTGATCAAGTTCTTTTTTGTTTGTTTCATAATTTGCATAACCAGTTGGTTGTAATGATTTACCTAATTCCAGTAATTTTGCTGTTTGTTTTGCTAAGTCAAAGTTTGAAAGCAACATTTCAAAAACTTGGTTATATCCTAAGTTAGAATGCACTAAATTATCTTTATCTGCATCAAAGTATTTTGAAATACTTTGGTAGTAATCTAATTTAAATTGACTATCATCTTTTAAAGTATCTGAAACAACTGATAATGCTGCGATTAAGAATACTTTTGATAAATTATTTCGATTAACTAATGAAGCATAAGAATCAATAAGAGATTTGATACTATCAAGTGTTAATAAATTATCTACATTTTTATCACGAATTAATCCCATAATCTTGCTTCGATCAGAAGCAAATTGCAATTGGGCTATTTGTGGTTTTAAATATGCTCATACACTACTACGATACATATTATCATATGCAAGTTTATCAACTTGGAATTTTAATGTCATTACATTATCTAAATATGAATTAACAAAGACTTTATCTTCTGTTTTATCTGATGCTAAAGCATTTTTATATTTATTTGTACTATTTGTATCACTAAGAGTAGTATATGTGTTTTTAAGAATTGTTGCTTGATTCTTAGTAGTTGCATCTTGAGTAGATGCTAAAACAGTAAGTCTATCATTAATTTCATTTAAGATAATTTCTACATATTTAACTTTGTTTGCTATAACATCTGTATTTGCTGATGCATTAGTTTGATCTTCATCTGCTGACTGTGTTGCTTGAGTTGGTTGCTGATTTTGCTGATTTTGTGTGTTTTCAGAAGTAGTATTTGTTGCAGGTGATGTAGAGGTTTGAGAGTTTTTTTGTTCATTATTACCTTGTCCTGCCCCAGCATTATTTGTAGCAGGTGTACTTGTAGCACCTTGTTTATCCTTAGTTTCGGTACTTGCTGCACCAGATTCAGTCATGTCTGATGGTTGTTTTGCATTTTCTGTTTGAGTTTTGTCTGCATTTATCTGTTTTTGTGAATTATCACTAGTTGTTTCTTTTGCTGCATCTTTTTTATCTGTTGAACCAGATGCTGCATTTGACCCTGCTGCTTGATCTTTTGTATTTTTAGTTGCATCAGTTTTGTTTTCAGTTGTTTTATTATTAGTTTTATCTTCTGATGAATTATGTTCATCTTTTGTAATAAATCCAGGTGTGCCTAATTTATTATAAAATAGCATATATTGAACTTTATCAATATTATGACGAATTGTGTATAAATCGGGTTCGTCTTCTAATTTTCCATCGACTGTTTTCTTATCAACTTTATTAACTTCATCAATTGCTGCTTGACCAAAAAGTTGTGCTAATTTTAAAAGGTATTCTTTTTGTGAATTTAAGAGTGCTTTTAAGGCTGCTGTTTGTGAAGTCGATTCGGTTGCATGTGCAATTTGATATTGTAATTTAGCATAAGAACCAAAATTTACTATGGTTAAATCGTCTGCACTTGCTTTTGGAGCATTATTTTGTGATAATGATGCTTCATAGATAGTTGCAAGTTGAGTCAATCTACTTACAGCTGCTTGGATGCTAGATAAATTATCAGTGCTAATTTGTTTGATTCTATCAAACTCAACTTGCATCTTTGTTTTATCCGCATCGGATAGTTTATTAATTGAATCTTGTAATTGTGTTCTAATTTTGTTTTCAGTTTCTTTTAGTCTTAAAACTGATTGATATTTTGTTAAATTAACATAAGTAAAATTCTCTGGTAATTTTACCGCATTAGCAAAATTAGTTTTAAAATCATTTGATAAACCTGAATCATTTGCTTCTTTAATAATTTGTTCTTGATAAGTTTGTAATGATAAATGATATGTTACTTTTTGATGTAAGTTCTTAAAGTCATTTATAGTTGTTTTTGAATCAGTTGATGTAAGTTTGTTTAATTCAGATGTATATAGGTTTTTAACTTTTTCATCTGTAATTTTATTAATATCATCGGTTAAGGATTGCTTTTGTGTATCAAAACTGTTTTGTAAAGTAGTAAATAATGCTTGTTGTTTTGCTAAGGTATTTGCATAAAGAGCATTAAATTGGGTTCTTACAAAACTTGGTTCATATGCATCTCCATCATACATTTTATATGTTGCATCAACTAAATCTATGCGACGGTATGCAACTAAATCTGCTTCATCAAAGTTTGCTAAACGTGAAGCGATCAATCCTGTATGAGTCGCTACAAATAAATCAATGTATTTAGACATTACATTATTGTATAAAGTATTGTAATCATCATCGTTGCTGATTGTTGGAATATTCAATGAATCTAATGAAAGTGAAGGTAAGTATTTTTTAATGAAGTTGGTTAAACCTGCTTTTTTAGCAGCTAATCTTTTTGCTTCAAAGTCAGCAAGTGGTAATGATCTTAAATCATTTTCCATATGTGCTACGATAGAATTGAGCTCTTGTAAGTATGAAGCACCTATTTTTTCATCAAAATCTGATCCTAATTTACTTTCAAAATCTGTAATTTGTGATTGATATGAACTCTTTTGATCGCTGGTAAAAGTAGTTGCTTCAGTTAATAATGCATGTGCATATGATAATAATGGATTAATCATTGATTCACTCAATGGTTGCACAAGTGCATTATATTTATTTTGATATTCTGTATTTTTTGTACTATCTTTAATTTGTTTAACTACACTTAAAATTAAGTCAAGTTTTTGTTGGTTCATAGATGCTTCTGACTTGCGTTTTTCTTCGATGTATTTTAATACATTAAGAAAATCATTAATTGATTCAGAATTTAAAATCATTGCACGAGCAGTATTTTTACTTGTTTGATCAAAAATACTTTCGGACATCTCGGCTGCTTCAAGTAAATATCTAGATTTTCAATATAAAACTTCTGCATCGGTTACATTAGATTTGGTTAAGGTATCTTTTTGTTGCATTTTATGTTGTAATTTTTGTAAATCTAGTTTAAATTCGATAACTTTTTGATTAAAGTATGCTTGATTAGCATATTTTTGATTATTTAAATATTCACTTGATTTATCAAGGTTGAATTTAAAGTTAGCAAACTGTGTATCAATTGCAGTATTAATACGCGATAATACATCATCTAATGCTGATGAAGATGTAGTTAAAGCAGCAATTGTCTCATCTTTTACTTTGGTTAAATTGTTTTCATTTGTTGGTTTAAACTTAAGTACATCCAAATTGATAGTCTGTAACAATGCATCTAATAAAGTTGTTTTTCCTTCGATATTCAGCTTCTTATCATCAGCTTGTTTGGTAAAGTTTTCACTGTAAAACAATTTATCTAATAAATTAAGTGGTTGGTTGAACTTAGTAATAAAATTAGAAGTGTAAAGTCCTAATAATTTACCTTCGCTATAAATTCCATCTTTATGTAACAAACTTTCACTTAGGGTTTTAGAACTTTCAACTAACTGGTGTAATTTATCAACAACTGCTTTAGTTTCTTGTGCATCCTGATTTTTAACAGCATTAATTTGTGAGTTAACATTATCTAATTGAAACTTAATTTTAGCATCAAATTCTGCCTGAATAAAATCGTTGGCTTGCTTAAATAAATCTAATACTTTACGATATGAAGCATCAGAATATTGTAATGGGATTTTATGAAATTCTTCAACTAATAAATTACGATTAGCAACAGTTTGGATCTTTGGTACTACTGCTAAAAAATCATTAACTGCTTTTTCATACTTCGCTTGTGCTTCCTTGTTAGTTTTAACACCTGATGTAGCAACAGCAATTGTTAATGCTGCAGTAGCAGTTGCAGCAGCAAAAGCAACTATAAATGCTTGTTTTCCTACACGATGCTTTCTTTCTTTTTCACTGTGAGTATTTTTTTCACTCATATAAACTCCTATATAACTACCAATAAGGTATATTTAATATTTTAATATCTTAAATTATATTATTATATGTAAAAAAATACAATAAATAATCTGTGTTTTTAAATGTTGTGTTTTATCTGTTTTTGTATTTATATTTTTTGCGAAAATATGATTTTTATAAATTTGCAATTAGTAAATTTATAAAAATACCAAAAAATACAACTACTACTCTTTGATTACAGCATTATCGCCGTTTGAAACTAAAATACCTTTATCATTAAATGTGTCTGGCATTGCACCAAAAAGATTTGCGGGAAGGTTTGGATAATCTATAAATGGATTTCTAAATTGGTATTTTTTGAAAATTTCATTATTTCGGTTAATATCTACAGCATCAACTGGATCTTGCATATCTCACTTTAAAAGTGTATGTAAAAAATCATCTTTGATATAAGGAAAATTACTTATAAATAAATTATTAGATGCATCTGAATAAATATTTTTTTCATAATACATTAAAATAAAATATAACACACTACGAGCCACATCACCTTTAAATTTATCAATCACTTCAAACACCATTTGTCCTTTGTTATTTGTTCCAAGTTTTGACCCGTTCTTAAAGGTAAAAGTTACATTTTTTACTTCTCCAAAAGGAAAATTACCCCTTTTAGAGTTTACAAATGTATCTAATGGTCAAGTTACAAATGGATCGGGTTGCATCGGATCATCGCTTGAGTATCATTTTTCTGGTATTAAATGTCCACGCATTTGTGCAGTATTTTCAGATGATGAGTTAGCATTTTCTACAAAAGTTTGTTTTGAAGCAAAATTAGTTTTATCTGGTTGGGCTGTAAAAATATCTAAAATACTTTTATCTTTTTTATAATATAAATCTTTATATGCATTAGATTCATTATAAAAAGTTTTTAATGCTTCATATATAACTGAACCGTGTAAAATACCAGCCCGAATTCCGTGATGATGCATTTCTAATGCTCTTCATAAATCCATACCTTTTTTACCATATGCAGATGCATAATAATTAGATGGTTTATAAACTAAATTACTTGTATCCGTCAAATTAATTGGACTTCTATCTTCTTCTGTTGTCACTGGGTTTGTTTTAGAACCTGGATTTGTTGTTTTATCAGCAGATTGTCCTGATGTAGTAGTTTGATTATCGTCTTTATCACCAGACTTTTTATCCACCTTACTCGGATGTGATGCACAACTGGTTGCTATTGCAGCTGCAGCAGGGATAAAAAATGATAATGATAATAATTTCTTATTAAATTTCATATACTTCCTTTATGAATTTAGTATCTCGGATGAACCATTTGATACTAAAATTCCTTTGTTTATAAATGGTTTAGGATTTTTTGAAAATAAATTTTCAAAAAGGTTGGGATAATCGATAAAAGGATTTCTTAATCCATAAACTCGATATGTTTCGTTATTTCGATTGATATCAAAAGCATCGACAGAGTCTTTAGTATCTCAATTTAAATAAGTTTGCAAAAAGTGCGCTTTAATATTAGGAAATGTTTGAGTGAATATATTAGTTTCTTTATGATAAATACCGTTATCATGGTAAATTGTAATAAAATATAAATAACTTCGTGCCACATCTCCTTTGAAAGCATCAATTACTTCAAAAACTTTTTGACCTAGAATGTTTGTCCCTAATTTTGAACCATTTTCAGTTGTTAATTCTACATTTTTTACATTATCATGTGGAAAATCAGCACGCTCTGAATTTACTTTGATATCAGTTGGTCATACAAAATTCGGATCAGAACGCATTGGTAGGTTTTTATTAAACCAACTTTGTGGAATTAAATGCTCACGATTTGTTCCTTTTCCTTCGGTATTAGCAGAGTCTCCACCTTGATAACTTTTATATTCATAAGGATCTTTACCGTTTGGATTTTCTGAATAAATATCCAATAAAGAATTATCTTTTTCATAATATAAATCTATGAATGCTTTTGAATCCTTATAAAATTCAGGTAATTTCTTATATGAATCTTTATTTTTTAATTCATTTAAATGTGTTTTTTGCAGCTTGCTTAGGGCTTCTCAAAGTGCTTTTCCACTTTTTCCATTTGCTGCTTGATAATAATTATCTGATTTATATTTTAAATTTGATATATCAACTGGATTTGGGATTTGGATATTAATTTCTTGTTTTGGTTGTATCTGAACTGGTGTTGAATCTGCTTGTGTAGTTTGTTTTTGCACTTCAAAAACTATAGAAAAAGTATTATCTGAAAGTAATGTAACTTTTCCTTTGGAAATTTTAGCAACTTTAAAAAATAATTTAAATTGATTATTTTCAGCTGTATATCTTAAATAATCATTTGGTTTTTCGTTATTTTCTTGCTTTGGTTGTTGATCATTTACCATATTATATGTTTTATCTATATTGACATCAAAAATATTCCTTAAACTACGATTCCCAAGGTTTTTTCAGTTTAATGACTCATCTTTATTAAGTTTGATAATTTTCTTATTTTTCCAATCATAAACAATTTTTAAATCACTCGTAGCAACTTCATTTAATAAATCTTGCTTAAGCAATGAAACCATATCTAAATGACTTGAAACAAAGTTATCTAATTCATTTCCACTAAAATTTCCTGATTCAGATTGGACCTTAGGAATCTTATTTTCTGTCTTTGGTTGCTGTTTATTCACGGGATTTTGAGGGGTTTGTTGTTTTTGACCACCCGATTCCTTAGGGATGCTTATTTCAGATGGTTTTTGTGAATTTTTGTCTGTTTTTTCTTGTGTAGAATTGCTTTGACTATTGCAACTTGTTGCTATTAGGGTAGCAACTGACGCAATAGTTAAAAAAGGTAATAAAAATTTCTTCATAATTCTCCTTATTACATCTTAATTATAAACTTTTATAAGCAGATGTGATTGTTTTGATTAATTATCCATATTATTTCGCATTTTAGTTAAATAATATAGACCGATTAATGCAGAATCATCACCGTGTTGATCAAAGATAAGTTTGACATCTTTAAAATGGTTAGGATCACTAATTAATTTTGCTTTTTCAAATGCACCAATTACAAAATCTTTTTGAGCAAGTGCTAAACTTCCGCCAATATAAAAATTATGTGGAGATAATAAAGCAGCACAAGTAGCAAAAATATTTGTTAATACATCAGACGCTTCTTTAATTAAATTCATGGCTTTAGCATCGTTATTTTTAGCTAATTCAAACACCTCTTTTGCTGAATTTGCTATTGATAATGCTTTTGCCTTGGTTTCAATACCACTACCTGAACAATGTAACTCTAATGCATAAGGATTTTTAAGACGATGTTCTTGATAAAAACCGATTTTGCTTGCAGGTAGTTGGGCAATTTCTTGTGCATAATAATCACGTCCATGATAAATTTTATTATCTATAATCAGTCCTGCACCAAAACCTGTACTGATAGTAAAAAATTGACTTATTTTATCTGAATTAAATCCGTTTGCTTTTACATGATTTGCTAAGGCCATAACATTTGCATCATTTTCAAAAACAATATCAGAAAGTGTGCTTGTTTGCATAAGATAACTTCTTACATCAAAATTTACTCAACTACCTGCTAAGTTAGGACTCTTTAAAACAATACCTTTTTGATAATCAGATGGTCCCGGAATGCATAAAGCAAGATATTTAATTTCATATTTTTTGATTTGTTCGATTATTCAATCACAAGTTCTTTCCGCTGATCGATAATCAGTTTGTGTTTTGTTCTTTTTGATAATGTTTCCATATTTATCAAATAGAGCAAAGCGAGTATTGGTTCCGCCAATATCAACAGCAGCATATTCAGAATTTTGTAAATGTTCTTTCATATTTTAATTTTACTTCATTTATTTTAGATATTTAAAAGTTTCTTTTAAATATCATAAAATTCTTTATTTGCTTAAAAATATGTGAAAAACTGCATTGTAAATTAATAGTGTTCATAAGAAAAATAAATAAAATAAAAATTATGTTATTATTCTTTTGTGCTATAATTTATAAGCAATTAACGAATTGCCCAGGTGGCGGAATGGTAGACGCAAGGGACTTAAAATCCCTCGGTCGCAAGACCGTGCTGGTTCAAGTCCAGTCTTGGGCACCAGGATTGTGCGTCCTTAGCTCAGCAGGTAGAGCAAATGGCTTTTAACCATTGGGTCAGAGGTTCGAATCCTCTAGGACGTACCATTTCAAGTAATTGACCAAAGGCCTTTGGTCTTTTTTTATACAAAAATATGTCTAAACCTATATTCTAGACTTAAACATATTTATTTAGATGCGATAATATTATTTTTTTAATTTTAGGTATACTTTCAAATCATTGTTCATCAATGAATATATATGAATATTTAATATGTTTTAAAAGACGTTTTAAAAGTCTACCAACCTTTTGCTGATCTAAATAATTTTTATTTATTAAGTTCATAAATTCAGTATTTATTAGTTCGTTTTGTCTTTTTTGACTTTGCTGTATATCTTTACTATTAATAACATTCAAACGGTTATTTTTAATAAATTCTGGATTTTTAAGAATAATAAAAGCTAAAGTTGTTTTGGGTTGTGAATTTAGAATAAAATTCATCAGTGGTTTATACCATATGTATCATAAAAATTTTTGTTTTTGGTTAAAAAACTGCATTTTTTCAAGCACATTATGAGCAATAAGTTCTTCAATTAAATGTCGATCAATTACAGAACAATCATATTTTTGCATCATCTGCTGTTGTCTAAGTCGATCAGTAAAAAAAGTTCATTGATATTTAAAAGCATTATTTTTTAAATCTTTTAAACATTCATTATATGGTTTTATTATTTTACTGCGATCATTTAGAATTTTAAAATTATTAGGAATTCAAAAATCATCTAATTTTGCTATTAAAGTTGATTTTCCTGAAGCTCCCATACCGATAAATGCTATTGAAAGTTGCTTGTTTTTACTAATAAAAAATAAATATAAATAAATAATTTGATATATTAAAATTAAAATTATTTTTGATATATCTACTATTTTTAAAGAATAAAAAATAATTGCAAAAATACTAGATAAAAATGTTAATATATATGAAAATCTGATTCCAAAAATTAACAACAAAATAAAGACAATATAAATGCCTTCTGATATACTAAAAATTACTTTCGAGACTGTATCATAGGTAAAAAAGTAATTTTTTGAAGTATTTTTAAACCAAAAACCTAAAAAATAAGTTAAATTAAAAATAAGAATAAATAAAATTATTAAAAATAAAATAGAAATAATATTTAACCGATAATATATAAATTTATTTCCTTTATTAGTTTTATTCCATCTTATTAATTGTTTTAACATTGATAAAGTTAGAATAATAAAAGTTATTAAAGTAGTAAATAAGTTAATATAATTTTTATAAATTAAATGGAAAATACAATTAATAACAAAATAAATAATAAAGTATATAAACGATAAAATATTCCTTTTAGCACTATTATATAGTGCTAAAAGATAAATGATACTACTTAGAGCATAAATTATTAAAATAATTAATTCATAACTGTTATTATATATTTGTATTTGTTTTAATATGATATTATATAGCATTAAAAACACTATAATTGGATAAAAAAACAAAATGATTCATAAATGTCTTTTCAACATAATAAAATTATAATAGTTTTAAAAAGTTGTATAAATAAAAGCAAGTTAATTTGCTTTTACCAGTTTATAATGCTCATTCGATATTTCTTCAAGTAGTTGGTTATCAATCATTTTATCAATTACTGATTTTATTTTATTTTTAGTATTAACGGTTAATGCTTTATTGTTAGTTCGTGAAAGAATTTCAGTGCTAATACCTTTAAAATCAAACACATTAGCATATTTAAATAGTGTCAAAATTAAATGTTGAAGTTCATTATTATGAATTTCATTTATCGGTCTGCGTTCATCATCTTCATCTGATTGTCTAAAGATGAATTTAAAATTTTCTGAATCAGGATAAACAAATTCATCAGAATCTAAAATCAAATTATATCTATTTATTATAGACTGAGCAAAATCCTTTACTTTATTTGTTGTAGAATTTTCTTCTAATAAAATTTTTACGAAGGCAAGGAATTTATTGAATGTTAATGCTCCTGATTTTTCAAAAATTTTTAGCAATATTTCCTTACATTTTAATTTATTTCTCAAGCTAGAATGTAAATTAAATTCTACTTTATAGTGTCTTGCACTTTTTTGTATTGGTCAATATTTTTCAAAAATTTCAACATTAGGAATTTTATTTTCTTTTAAATATGTATTTACTAATGATTCTTGATGGACATTATTTGCTATTTTAGGTATACCTGTTTCTTGTTGCGATTGATTTGTTTTTGACATTTCTAATTCTTTTAATTTATTTAATATTTTTTGAACTTCACGATCCGGATTATTAAATCAATCAGTAGACCAGATGCGATGGATTATCCAACCACGTGTTTCTAAGACTTGTTGCCTTAAGCGATCTCTATCACGAGTTGATTTAGAAGAATGATATAAAGCCCCATCACATTCTATACCTAAAATAAACTTGTTTGTTTTAGGATTTACAATTCCTAAATCAATTCGATACCCTGAAACTCCGACTTGGGTGCGAACCATCAAGCCTTGCATTATTAGTTTATCATATACTTGTTTTTCAAAACCTGAATCAAAATGTATACTTACATCACCATTATTACTATCGTTATCACTTAGATTAGAAATACCAAATTCTGCATTTTTAATAAATTGCTCTAAGATTTTTATCCCACGACTTTCACTACGGAATCAGTCTATTTGCGAACTTGTAAAATTAGAAATTATATGCATTCCAATTTTAGAACGAGTTATTGCAACATTTAAACGTTTATAACCTGAATTACTTCGATTTATTGCACCAAAACTTGTTCCAAAACGATCCTTTGAAATTCTTTTTGCTTCAATTATGAAGATAACAATATCTCTTTCATCTCCTTGGACTCCATCAATGCTTTTAACAAAAAATGGTTCATCTTTATTTTTTTCAAAGAAATAAGCTAATTCAGGATTGCTTTCTCTAAATTTTTCAATTTATCTTTCAACTTTATCTAAGATATTAACATTAAATACAACAATACCTACAGAATACTTATCTCTATGAGTTTCAATAATATCTTTAAGAAGTTTTTTAGTTTCTTCAATTAATACAAAAATATCTTCTTTTTTATTAAAAGTATCATTTTCTGCATAAATAAAGTTTAATCCCTCAAATTTTTTAGGGTTTCTTGAGTTAGGAAAGGTTATTAAATCTCTATAAATCATTTGATTTGATGTATGAATTAGTTCTTCGAATTTTGAACGGTAATGTCATTTTAGTCTTATCGAATCATATCTAGAAGCAACAAAATCAAGTAACGAGTCGTAACCAGATGAAATATCTTCACTTTCTTCATCAATATAAGTTTCGGATATGAGTTGTTTTTCAAAGAAGTCAGAAGCAGGCATTTGTTCTTGATCACCAACTATTATAGCTTGTTTAGCACGAAAAAGTGAACAAATTGCTTTTTCAGGTTTTATTTGAGAAGCTTCATCAAAAATCACTGTATCAAATTCAAAATCAATATCTTTAAATAAATTTGATACCATTAAGGGTGATAATAATAAACAGGGTTTTACATCTAATATAAAGTTATATACTTTTTCAAAGATTTTCTTAAAAGGTAAAAAATTTCTCTTCTTTTGACTTTCTGCTTTAATTATTCTATATTCAGGGTTATTTCTAGATAAACTGAGTTTATAACTTAAATATTCATCATTTTTTTGTTTAACTTTTTGCTTTGAAAATGAAAGACATTCGATTTCTTTTTCACGTAATATATCAAGGTGTGTAGATAGAAATTGTGCTTGATTTGTTTTTACTTCATTTCATAATATACTTTGAATCAATATTTGATAATTTTTGCGTAAATAAATTTCTTGAAAATAATTTGTTATTTTGTTATTAATAATTGCATTTACAAATGAATCTAAGTTTATATATTTAAGTTCACTTATAGCTCAATTTAATTCAATATATGGTTCCAATGTATTATAAAAATTTTTTTGTAATGTTTGTATTTTTGATATTAATTGTTGGTAATCATAATTTGCATAATCAATTTGTTTTTTATCAAAAAATGAGATAAAGAGGTTCCAATTTGAATAAAATTTTTCAAAATCATTAATCATCTGATTAATATATGATAGGTTAGTCAAAAAAGAAATATAACCATTACTTTCTGTATCATTAAATTCAATAATTTTATCAAAGACATCAATTAATTCATTTAGTTTGTCAACATCATCTATAACAGATAAACCTAACTTATTTCAAATTTCTTTTATATCTAAATTATTTTTTAAATATTGTGCAACCTTTTTGTATAAATTTGAAATCCCTTTATCTTGCTTAGATAAAACTTTAAACGATGACTTTTTAAGTAATTTTTTAGCGTATTTTCATACTGATGAAAATATTCTAGTTCATGAGTTTTCTATGCTAGGTATTTTACTATTAATTTCTTGTATCTTAATTTGTTGTATTACATTAACATCAACAAAATGCTCAATAAATTCATCTAATAACTTGTTATTTTCACTTTTCTTATTAAATATGGTTTTTAAATTATCCTTAATTTGTATAAATTCTGCATAGTTTGCAAATTTATATAATTCAATGTTATATTTTGTATATAAATTAAGTTGAATAAATATTTTTTGAAAATTGTCAATAAAAATATTTGAAGGTTTTAATAAAATATTATTAAAATATTCATTAATATTAACAAAATTGTTAATAAGGTTTCAAATACTCTCTTTTAATGATTGATATATTTGTTGGTTTTTTTGATTTATATTTAAACCATATCATACCGATGCTTGCATATCAAAATTTAATTCTTTATATGCTTTATAAAAACTATCTATTTTTTCAAGAATATTCTCATGTTCATAAAGTGACAATTCTGAGAAATTTCCTGTATAAAATTCTATATCAGGATAGTTTTCTAACTTATAATATTCAGAAATATATTCATATAAATTTAAGTTTTGTGGTTTTCTTTTTTTAATGAGTATTTCACCATATGCATCTAAAACATTTTTACTATTATTGTGTTGTGCTAATAATGCATTAGTTTTTTCACTATCTAATTCATAAAATTTTGAATCTTCTATCGATGTTATTATATCATTAAGTATTTTCCTTTTATCAAGATCGCCATCGTGAATTGCAACTACATATTTTTCTAAACCTATTTTTTTAAGATTATTAAATATAACCTGCAATGCTGTATTCTTTTCTGCTACAATAAAGTAGGACAAAAAGATTAACAATTAATTCTGTTAATCTTTTTGTTTATTAAT